>NZ_JBSHCR010000017.1:0-11807 GCF_053615895.1 Isoptericola sp. NPDC055881 | reverse complement strand
GGGGGGCGCGTCCCCCTCATCGGCCCCCCCCCCCTGCCACACACCGGCGCCCCCCCCCCCCCCCCCCGCGCCCCCCCCCCCCCCCCCGGGGGGGGCCCCCCCCCCCCCCCCCCGCCACCGCGCCTCCTCTGCGCGCCCCTTCATCTCTTCGGCACCCCGGCCGCTCCCCCCATGCCTGCTTGCCCCCCGTCGCCACCTCGTCATCACTCGACCCATCGATCGTGCCGATGGATGAGATGCGCCTTGTCGATCGGTCGCCGCCTGGCTAGGCTCGGCGCCGCAGCCAGCGACAGCACCCACGCAGCTTGAGGAGGGCCGGGCATGACGACCACCGTCTCCCGCGTCGCCCCCTCGTCCGCCCGCAGGACGGTGCCGGCGTCGACGCTCCGCACCCTGGCGTGCGCCGCGGCGACGACGCCGCGATGCTGTCGATAGAGCGCCCACGCCACGTCCGACCCGCCCGCAGGCGGGTCCCCGGCGACCGTGCGGCGCTCGCACCGCCCCGCCGCCGGCCCTGGCCGCCCGCTCCACGAGCGACGCGATCGCAGGCCGCGCTCTCACCGCACCCGCCCGCACGCACCTCCCGAGAAGGATCACCATGGCACGCATCTACGACGACGCGACGAAGCTCATCGGCCGCACCCCGCTCGTTCGGCTCAACCGCCTGACCGCCGGACTCGACGCCACCGTCGTCGCCAAGCTCGAGTTCTACAACCCCGCCAACTCCGTGAAGGACCGCATCGGTGTCTCGATCATCGACGCCGCGGAGGCGTCGGGCGCCCTGCAGCCCGGCGGCACCATCGTCGAGGGCACGTCCGGCAACACGGGGATCGCGCTCGCCTGGGTCGGCGCCGCGCGCGGCTACAAGGTGGTGCTCGCGATGCCGGAGACGATGTCGAAGGAGCGCCGCGCCCTGCTGCGCGCCTACGGTGCCGAGCTGGTGCTCACGCCTGGTGCCGAGGGCATGAAGGGTGCCGTGGCCGCGGCCGAGAAGATCGCCGCGGAGCGGCCGGGCGCCATCCTCGCCCGCCAGTTCGCCAACGAGGCCAACCCGAAGATCCACCGCGAGACGACGGCCGAGGAGATCTGGGCCGACACCGACGGCGCGGTCGACGTCGTCGTGGCCGGCATCGGCACGGGCGGCACGATCACCGGCGTCGGCGGGGTGCTCAAGGAGCGCAAGCCCGAGGTGCGGATCGTGGCGGTCGAGCCCGCCGAGTCGCCCATCCTCAACGGCGGGAACCCCGGGCCGCACAAGATCCAGGGCCTGGGCGCGAACTTCGTGCCGGAGATCCTCGACACCTCGGTGTACGACGAGGTGCTGGACGTCGACGCCGAGACCTCCGTCGAGCTCGCCCGCCGTGCGGCGAAGGAGGAGGGCCTGCTGGTCGGCATCTCCTCGGGCGCCGCGATCGCCGGGGCCCTGGAGGTCGCGAAGCGTCCGGAGAACGCCGGGAAGCTGATCGTCGTCGTGATCCCCGACTTCGGCGAGCGGTACCTGTCCACGATCCTCTACTCGGACCTGCTGGACTGACGTGGCGAGCCGTCGCACCGACCCCGTCGACGGCGAGGTCGACCACCCGATGCCCACAGGTCACCGCCCCGGCCTGCGGCACCTGTTCGAGATCCTCGCGGAGGACCTCGAGGCCGCGCACGCCCACGACCCTGCGGCGCGGTCGCGCTTCGAGGTCGCGCTCGGGTACCCGGGCGTCCACGCCGTCTGGGCGCACCGGCTGAGCCACCGCATGTGGCACCGGCCGGGCCTGCGGCTGCCGGCCCGGCTGCTGTCCCAGACCGCGCGCTGGGTCACCGGCATCGAGATCCACCCCGGGGCACGGATCGGCCGGCGTCTGTTCATCGACCACGGCATGGGCGTGGTCATCGGCCAGACGGCGGTGGTGGGTGACGACTGCGTGCTCTTCCACGGCTCCACGCTGGGCGGGCGGTCGATGACGCGCGGCAAGCGTCATCCGACCCTGGGTGACCGGGTCATGGTCGGTGCGGGCGCGAAGATCCTCGGGCCCCTGTGGATCGGCCACGACGCGCAGATCGGCGCGAACGCGGTCGTCGTCCACGACGTGCCCACGGGCATGGTCGCGGTCGGGGTGCCCGCCCACGCGCGCCACCCCGGCCATCGGCCGGACCACGGCCAGCACGTCGAGGACGCGTCCGAGCTGCTCGAGTACGTCATCTGACGCCCCCGCACCCCGCGGCACGGCCCGCGCACCCCTGCTCCGGCAGGCGGCGCGCGGGCCGCCGTCGTTCCGGGCGGCAGGCATGCCGTTGCTGGTGCCGATTGTGATAGTTCCAGTAGAACAACTAGCATGTGCGCCATGCTCTGGAGGATCGATCCCGGCGCGGCCGAGCCGCTGTACGCACAGCTCGTGGCTCAGGCGCGCCTCGGGGTCGCCCGCGGGGACCTGCGCCCGGGCGAGCGACTGCCCGCGGCCCGCGAGCTCGCCGCCTCGCTCGACCTCAACGTCCACACGGTGCTCAAGGCCTACCAGGCGCTGCGCGACGACGGGCTGATCGAGCTGCGCCGCGGCCGCGGGGCGGTCGTGACAGGTGCCGGCCCAGACCTGAGCCACGTGGAGCGCGCGCTGGCCGACCTCGTCGCCGCCGCCCGTCAGGCCGGCCTGTCCGCCGAGACCACCACCACCCTCGTCAAGGAGGCGCTGCACCGATGACCGCGACGCGACGCACGACCCCCGACCCCGCGCCGGAGACCTGGCGCGCCCTCGCCCGACGGACGATGGGGTGGGCCACGGCCGCCGGTGCCGCGCTGGCCCTCGCGGCGGTCGTGATCGCCTGGACGTGGCTCGACGAGCTGCCCGCCCAGGTCGCCTCCCACTGGAGCGGCGCCGGTGCCCCCGACGGCTTCACGGCGCCACGCGGCTACATCCTGGTCTTCGCCGCGCTGGCCGCGGGCCTCCTGGTGCTCTTCTGGCTCATCGGCACCGTGGCCGGCAGCGCCGCGTCCACCCGCCGCCTCGCCGCAGGCGGGAGCGTCTGGTCGGGCGGCATGGCCGGCGGCGCCCTGCTCACGACGCTCGCCCCGCAGCGCGGACTGACCGACGTCTCGCAGGTGACCGACCCGGGTTGGGTGACCGCCCTCGTCCTGCTCCTCCCGCTCGTGCCCGCCGTGCTCGCGGCGGCCCTCGCGCCTGGCGATGCCCCGCTCCCGGCCACGGGCGCCGTCGCGGACGACGCCCCGCGCACCACCCTGCGGGACGGCGAGCGCGCGGTCTGGCTGCGGCGCGCGACCGGCGGGCCCGGCCTGGCCGTCGGCATGGCCGCGATCCTCGTGACCGCGGCGCTCGCCGTGGCCCTGGCCACCTGGGCCCTGCTCGCGATCCCCGTGCTGCTGGCGGGGCTCTTCGCGGCCATGTTCGCGTTCACCGTCCGGGTGGACGGCTCCGGGCTGACCGTGCGCTCCGTGCTCGGATGGCCGGGCACGCGGGTGCCGGCGGACGAGGTGCTCGCCGCTTCGGTGGTCGAGGTCCGGCCGTTCGCGGAGTTCGGCGGCTGGGGGTGGCGTGTCGGCCGCGGCGGACGGGTCGGTGTGGTGCTCCGCGCAGGCGAGGCGCTCCTCGTCGAGCGCACCGGCGGCCGCTCGCTCGTCGTCACGATCGACGACGCCGCCACGGGCGCGGCACTGCTCAACACGGTCGCCGACCGTGCGCGCCCGGCGACGGACTGACCAGGCTCAGCCGAGCAGCTCCGGGTGGGCGGCGGCGACCCGGCGGGGCGCCTTCGCGAGCCACCCGTCCACGAGAAGCTCGTGCACCGCGTCCGTCGAGGACGCCTCGAGGCGCACCAGGACGACCGCGACGCCGTCGAGGTGCGGGATCGTGAAGGCTTCCGGCCGCGCGGCGAGCACGGCCTCCTTCTCGCCGAGGTCGTCGACGACGACGGCGAGGATCGGCCCCGAGGGCACCGGGGCGTCGTCGAACCGGCGCAGGTCGGCCTTGCTGAACGGCCGTTCCCAGGCGAACACCCGTCCGGCCACCGCCCAGGCGCGGTTCCGGAACGTCGTCGTCTCGGCAACCTCGGGCAGCGCCATGGCGGCGCGGGCCGCGTCGTCGATCGTCGCCATGCCCCGAACCTAGCGTGGCGACCGCCGCGCGCACGGCGTCGGCTAAGGTGTGACCGGAGTTACCCCATACTCCGGGTACCAGACACACCGAAGGTCCCACTCGACGAGGAGCACGCCCGCCCCATGAGCCCCCTGCGCATCGGCATCCAGACCGGCTACTGGTCCCGCAAGCCCCCGAAGGGCATCGTCCCCGCGCTGGTCGCGGCCGAGGCGCTGGGGCTCGACTCGGTGTGGACCGCGGAGGCCTACGGGTCGGACGCGTTCACCCCCCTGGCCTGGTGGGGGTCGCGCACCCGCCGCCTCCGGCTCGGCACCGGCATCGCCCAGATGGCCGCCCGGACCCCCACGGCCACCGCGATGCAGGCCATCACGCTCGACCACCTGTCCGGAGGCCGGTTCGTGCTGGGACTCGGCGCCTCCGGCCCGCAGGTCGTCGAGGGCTGGTACGGCCAGCCCTACCGCCGTCCCCTGGCGCGCACCCGGGAGTACGTGGACGTCGTGCGCCAGGTCTTCGCCCGCGAGCGCCCGGTGACCGCCGACGGCGAGTTCTTCCGCCTCCCCCTGCCCGCCGACGCTCCCGGCGCCACGGGCCTCGGCAAGGCGCTCAAGCCGACCGTGCACCCCCGCCGCCGCGACATCCCGATCGTGCTCGCCGCCCAGGGCCCGAAGAACGTCGCCCTCGCCGCGGAGATCGCCGACGGCTGGATGGCCGGCTTCTACGCACCGCGGGCGGACGCCGAGCACCGGGAGCTCCTGGCCTCCGGCTTCGCCCAGCGCGCCGACGAACGCAGCGCCGCCGCCGACTTCGAGGTGCTCGCCACCGTCCCCGTGGTCGTGCGGGACGACGTCGAGGCCGCCGCCGACGTCATCCGCCCCCACATCGCCCTCTACGCGGGCGGGATGGGATCGAAGGAGGCCAACTTCCACAAGGACTCTCTCGACCGGCTGGGCTACGCGGCGCAGCTCGACGAGGTGCAGGCGCTCTTCCTCGCCGGCCGCCGGGAGGACGCCGCGCGCGCCGTGCCCACCGAGCTGGTGGAGGAGATCGCCCTCGTCGGTCCCGCGGAGAAGGTCGCACGCGACCTGGCCCGCTGGGACGGCACGGCCCTGACCACCATGCTGCTCCAGGGCGACCCGTCCTCGATGCTCACCGTGCTCGCGGCGTCGCAGGCTGCCCGCACGGACTCCGGCGGCGGTACCCCGCTGGGTGCGCGCGTCCGCGCGACCGCCGGCTCGATGGCGGCCCGCGTCGCACCCTCGAAGGCCTAGCCCGCCGCGCCGCCGCCCTCGTCCGCACCCTCGTCCTCGGGGAACCACACGGCCCGGCGCAGGTCCACGCGGCGGCCGTCCCGCGACAGCGGGCACCCCTCGGCCCGCAACGCGTCGAGCGCGGCGGTGAGGTGGCGGGCGGGCGGCGCGCCGGACGCGTTCACCACCCGCCACCACGGCACCGGGTGGTTGTCCTGGACCGGACCCACGACCGCCGCCCCCTCGGGCACGAGGTGGGCGTAGCGGTCGCCGGAGCCGGCCATGACCTGACCGACCTGCCGCGGGCCGCCGCGGCCCAGCCGCTCGCCGACGATCTCCGCGATCAGGCCGTACGTCATCGCACGGCCGGACGGAATGCGTCGCACCAGGGCGAGGACGGCGGCGGCATACTCGTCGGGGCCGTCCAGCGGCTCCTCGATCTCCTCGGTGGGTGCAGGCACACCGCGACCCTACGGGCACGCGCCGACCGTCCGCGCAGGCGGGCCCGGCCTCGGAATTCCGCTGGCACACGGTCGCGCGCCGCGTCACGATCGGGCGGTGACCGCCGACCCCGCACCGCGCCCGCTGCCCTCCGGGCACCGCTCCCGCCCGCTCACCCCCGACGACCGGCACGCCCTCCTCGACCTCGACACGTGGGCGTTCCCCGACCCGCACTCCGTCGACGAGTTCGACGCGCTCGGTCTCCCGCTGAGCTGGGAGCGGACGATCGGCGTGGAGCGGGAGGACCGCACCGGGGCGGACGCCGCGCTCGCCGCCGTGCACTCGTCCTACCCCTTCAGCCACTTCCCCGTCCCCGGCGCCACGCTGCCCACCGCAGGCCTCACGTGGGTGGGCGTGCACCCGCAGCACCGCCGCCGCGGACTCCTCACCGCGATGATCGACCAGCACCTGGCGCGTTGCCGCGAGCGTGGCGAGGCCGTATCCGCGCTGTTCGCGGCGGAGGCCGCCATCTACGGCCGGTTCGGGTACGGCAAGGCTGCGGACGACCTGCGCGTCGCCGTCCCGCGCGGCGCCGCCCTGCGCGACGTCCCCGGCGCCGCGGAGCACACCGTCCGCGTGGAGCACGCCGACCGCGCGCGACACGGCGAGCTCGTCGCGCGGCTGCACCGCTCCCCCGGCCTGCCGACGGCCACGGGGATCAACCGTCCTGGCTGGGCGACCCGGGAGACCGACGCCCAGTGGGACAGCTACTGGTCGGACCCGAAGTCCTTCCGGTCGGCCGGACGCGAGTCGTTGCGGATCGTCGTCGTCGAGCGCGACGGCGAGCCGCGCGGGTACGCGACGTTCCGCCGCACCCTCGACTGGCAGGTCACCGGGCCGCGCGGCACCGTGCACGCGGGCGAGGTGGTCGCGCTCGACGCGGCGGCGGCCCGCGCCCTGTGGGGCGTGCTGCTGGACCTCGACCTCATGAGCACCACCGAGCCCTTCCTGCTGCCCGTCGACGACCCGATCACGGCCCTGCTCGTCGACCCGCGTTCCGCCGCACCCCGCGTCGCGGACAACGTGTGGGTCCGCGTCGTCGACGTGCCCACGGCCCTCGCCCGACGCCGCTACCAGGCCGACGTCGACGTGGTCCTCGGCATCACCGACGCCCGGCTGCCCGACAACGCGGGGGCGTGGCACCTGCGGGCCGGCGCCTTCGAGGAGGCCTCGTGCGAGCGCACGGACGCCGCGCCCGACCTGGAGCTCGACGTCCGGGAGCTCGGCGCCGCCTACCTCGGCGGCGGGTCGCTCGCTGCGCTCGCGGGCGCGGGCCTGGTCGTCGAGCGCTCCCCGGGCGCGCTCGCGCGCACGAGCGCCGCGTTCGGCTGGCCGCTCGCGCCCGCGTGCGGCTGGGTCTTCTGACGGCGGACGGCGTGACCACCGACACCGGCGCGTTCACACGCACGGTGACCTCCGAGGCGTGGCGGGCAGAGGTCACCGCGTGGGTCCATGACGCGCTCGGCTCCCAGGGGCTGCTCCCCGACGGCCCTGCGCGCCAGACGCGCGTGCGCCCCTGGTCCACGCTGCTCGTGCTCGACACCGACGGCGGCCGCGTCTGGTTCAAGGGCGGCTGCCGGGCCGCTTCGCACGAGCCCGCGCTGCAGCGGCTGCTGGCCGAGATCGCGCCCGACCAGGTCGACGTCCCCCTCGCCGTCGAGACCACGCGCGGCTGGTTGCTCACGGCCGACCGCGGGGCGACCCTGCGCGAACGCCGGGAGCCGACCGCTGCCGACTGGTCGGCCGTGCTGACCGGCTTCGCACGCCTCCAGCAGGACGTCGCCGCGCGCGGCCCGGAGCTCCGGAGGACCGGCCTGCCCGACTGCTCCCCCGCGACCGTGCCGGGCCGCTTCGACGTCGTCCTGGACCGCCTGCGCACGCTGCCGTCCGCGCACCCTGCGCACCTCGACGAGGCCACCGCCGCCGCGCTGGACCGCGCGCGCCCTGCCGTCGTCGACGCGGCCGCCGTCCTCGCGGCGAGCCCGCTGCCGGCAACCCTGCAGCACGGCGACCTGCACCCGGGCAACGTCTTCGAGGTGGACGGGCAGCTGCGGGTGTTCGACCTCGGCGACGCGCAGTGGGCCCACCCCCTCGAGGTGCTCGAGGTGTCGTCGGCGGTCGCCCGGAGCGGCAGCGTGGCGTGGGCGCCCGTCGAGGCTGCATACCGGGAGCAGTGGGCGCACTGGCTCGCCGTCCGCGGGCTCCCGCCGATCGACGACGACCCCCACCGCGGGTGGGCCGCCCTGCGGCGCGCCGCGGGCACGGTGCACGCCGTCAACCGGTCGTGGGCGTGGTGCGGCGCGCTCGCGGAAGCCACCGACGCCGAGTGGTCGGAGTGGGGCGAGGCCCCGGGCCGCCACCTGTCCGGGCTCTTGCGAGATCAGGCCTGACAGATCCCGCACCAGAAGAGGTTGCGCCCGGCGAGCTCCTTGGTGAGCACGGGCGACCCGCAGACCCGGCACGGCAGCGTGTCGCGGTGGTAGACGTAGAACGACGCGTCCCGGGGCACGGCGCCGTCGTCACCGTCCGTGTTCTGGCGCGTGACCCGCCCGCCGCCGTCCGGCACGCGGTCGGCGGGACGGGTGGTGACGATGGCCCCGTGGTCGGCGCCGTCCCGCATGAGGACGACCAGGTCGTCCCAGATCGACCCGAGCACGGCCGCGGGCACGTCGCGGCCGGGTCGCCAGGGGTCGACCCCGGCACGGAACAGGACCTCCGCGCGGTAGATGTTCCCCACGCCGGCGATCACCGCCTGGTCCATGAGCTGCTGGCCGACCGTCACCCGCGAGCGCCGCACCCGCGCGACGAAGGCCGCCCGGGCCTCGTCGAGCGACCCACGACCCCCGTCCGCCCGGATCGGGTCGGGACCGAGGCGCGCCTCGACCGCCGCCTTCTCGGTCCCGGTGAGCACCTCGCACGCCGTCGGGCCGGTGAGGTCCGCGACGGCGTGCGTCCCGAGCAGGCGGAGCCGGACCGCGCCCCGCGGGGCGGGCGGGGCCCACGCTCCGTCGTCGCTGACCCGGTCGTCCGCGCCGGCCACGCCCGGCACACTGTCAGGGGCGGGAGCCGGCATCGTCTCCCGCTCCCCGATGCGCCGTCGCGGCGCCCCGATCGCGTGCACGACCTCGGCGCTGCCGTCCCCGGCGAACGTCCAGGCCCCGTAGAGACCCAGGTGCACGCGGAGCCAGCGCTCCTCGCCGCGGCCGCCCGGCAGGTCGGGCACGAAGCTGCAGAACAGCTGCTTGCCCCACGCCTCGGCGCTCGCCAGGCGGCGGCCGTCGAGCAGCGCGGCCCCTCCCGCGAAGCGGCCCTGGGGGCTCGACACGGTCAGCGCCTGACCGCCGAAGAGCGCGTCCAGGGCCCGCGCGAGGCGGTGGACGGTGTGCCCCTCGGGCACGTCAGGAGATCGTGGAGACGTCGTGCGACGCCTCGTACGCGGCCAGCTTGTCGATGCGGCGCTGGTGGCGGGCGTCGCCGCTGAACGGCTCGGCGACGAACGCCTCGACGAACGACGTGGCCTCCTCGCGCGAGTGCATCCGGCCGCCGACGGCGATGACGTTGGCGTCGTTGTGCTGACGGCCCAGGCGGGCGGTCTCCAGCGACCAGGCGAGCACCGCGCGCACGCCGGCGACCTTGTTCGCGGCGATCTGCTCGCCGTTGCCCGAGCCTCCGATGACGATGCCGAGCGAGCCCGGCTCCGCCACGACGGCCTCGCCCGCGGCGATGCAGAACGCGGGGTAGTCGTCCAGCGGGTCGTACTCGTGCGCCCCGTGGTCGACGACGTCGTGCCCGGCGGCGCGCAGGTGGTCGACGAGGTGGGTCTTGAGCTCGTAGCCGGCGTGATCGGCGGCGATGTGCAGACGCATGGACACATTCTCCCCCACACCAGGTCGGTGCCGCGCCGTAGGGTGACGCCATGACTGCCGACGCCACCGGGCTGCGGTCCGGTATCGACCTGTCCGCCCTCGACGAGGACGTCCGCCCGCAGGACGACCTCTACCGCCACGTGAACGGGCGGTGGCTCGCCCAGCACGAGATTCCCGCCGACCGCGCCATGGACGGCGCGTTCCGGGCGCTGCACGACCTCTCGGAGGAGCGGGTCCGTGCCATCATCAGCGACCTCGCGGCCACCGAGGACCTCGACCCCGCGTCCACGCCGGCGAAGATCGGCGCGCTGTACGCGAGCTTCCTCGACACCGACCGCGTGCAGCAGCTCGGCACGGCGCCCGTCGCGCCGGAGCTGGCGCAGATCGTGGACGCCACCTCGCCCGCGGAGCTGGTCGACGTGCTCGGGGCGCTCCAGCGCACGGGCGGCGGCGGCGCCGTGGCGTTCTACGTCGACAACGACGCGAAGGACCCCGAGACCTACGTGACGTACCTCGTGCAGGGCGGTCTCGGCCTCCCGGACGAGGCGTACTACCGCGAGGACCAGTACGCCCCCGTCCGGGAGAAGTACCTGCCCCACCTGGCGCGCATGCTCCGCGTCGCGGGCGTCACGGCGAGCTCGGCGTGGTCCGCCGACCCCGAGGACGCCGCGGCCCGCGTGCTCGCCCTCGAGACCAAGCTCGCCGCCCACCACTGGGACGTCGTGCGCGACCGCGACGCCGACCTCACCTACAACCCGATGACGCTCGCCGACCTCGTCGAGCAGGCGCCCGGCTTCGACTGGCGCGCCTGGGCCGCTGCCCTCGGCGCGCCCGCCGGGTCGCTGGACGCGCTCGTCGTGCGCGAGCCGTCGTTCGCCACCGGGTTCGCCGAGCTGTGGCGCTCCGAGCCCCTCGCGGACTGGAAGCTGTGGGCCGCCTACCACCTGCTCACCGCTCGCGCGGCCTACCTCGACGAAGACACCGTCGAGGCCAACTTCGACTTCTACGGCCGCACCCTCTCCGGCGCGCAGGAGGTCCGCGACCGCTGGAAGCGTGGCGTCGCGCTGGTCGAGCGGGCGCTCGGCGAGGCGGTCGGCGAGCAGTACGTGCAGCGGCACTTCCCGCCGGAGCACAAGGAGCGCATGGACACGCTGGTCGCGAACCTCGTGGCCGCGTACCGCGAGTCCATCGAGCAGCTCGACTGGATGACCCCGGAGACCAAGGTCAAGGCGCTCGCCAAGCTCGAGCGGTTCACCCCCAAGGTCGGCTACCCCGTGAAGTGGCGGGACTACGCCGCCCTCGAGGTGGACGCCGCCGACCTGGTCGGCAACGTCCGGCGCGCCCACGCGTTCGAGCAGGACCACGAGCTCGGCAAGATCGGCCGCCCGATCGACCGCGACGAGTGGTTCATGACCCCGCAGACGGTCAACGCCTACTACAACCCCGGCATGAACGAGATCGTCTTCCCCGCCGCGATCCTGCAGCCGCCGTTCTTCGACCCGGACGCCGACGACGCCGTGAACTACGGCGGCATCGGCGGCGTCATCGGGCACGAGATCGGGCACGGCTTCGACGACCAGGGTTCGAAGTACGACGGTGACGGTCGCCTCGAGGACTGGTGGACCGAGACCGACCGCACCGAGTTCGAGAAGCGGACCTCCGCGCTCATCGCGCAGTACGACGCGTTCCGGCCCGAGCAGCTGCCCGAGGACGGCCCGCACGTCAACGGCGCGCTCACGATCGGCGAGAACATCGGAGACCTCGGCGGTCTGTCCATCGCCATCAAGGCGTACCGCATCGCGCTCGGGACGTCGCTCGACCAGGCGCCCGTCGTCGACGGCCTGACCGGCCTCGAGCGGGTCTTCCTGGGCTGGGCCCAGGTGTGGCAGTCCAAGGGCCGCGACGAGGAGATGGTCCGGCGCCTCGCCACCGACCCGCACTCACCGAACGAGTTCCGCTGCAACGGCGTCGTGCGCAACGTCGACGAGTTCCACGCCACCTACGGCGTGGGGCCCGACGACGCCCTCTGGCTCGCCCCGGAGGACCGGGTCCGCATCTGGTGAACGACGGTGGCCGCCGACCGCACGCGCGGTCGG
>NZ_JBSHCR010000016.1:0-73407 GCF_053615895.1 Isoptericola sp. NPDC055881 | reverse complement strand
GTGCGCTCGGTGCGCACGGGCCGCCGTCGGGCAGGCCGGTCAGGTCACGGTCGACCCGGCAGGATCACTCCTCGATCTTGCCCTCGATCTGCCGCTGGTAGGTGTAGGTGTTGTCGGCGCCGTACTTGTAGATGCCGATGAAGGCGGACGTCGGGTCGTTCGACTCGTTGAGCGGGCCGATGCCGGACTTGCCGACGTAGTGGATGTCCTCGCCGGCCTCGAGCGCCTTGACGCCGTCGGCGAACGACGTGACCTCCTTGCCGCCGTCGGCACCGGACACCGCGCGGATGTTCTTCGAGATGGTCTCGCCGTCCGTGCCCTTGCCCTTCACGGCAGCGAGGGCCGCGAGGACGGTGGCGTCGTACGACTCGGCGGAGTACGAGAAGTCCTCGAGCTTGCCGCTCTCGTTCTCGCTGTACCAGGACGTGAGCTGGTCACGGAAGGAGTCGTCCGCCTGCGCGCCGGGCAGCGTGCCCTGGACGCCCTTGAGGGTGCCCTTGTCGAACTTGTCGCCGTAGTTGGAGAGGTTGCCGTCCACGAAGTAGGTGGTGCCGTCGAAGTCCCAGCCCTGCGCCACCAGCTCGTTGACGATGGCGACGGTCTCCTCGAACGCCACGATCGAGATCGCGTCCGGCTTCTGCGCGAGCAGCGCGGTCACCTGGGCGCCGAAGTTGGTCTCACCCGGGGCGAACTCGTTGCCGGCGCCCTTGCCGCCGTAGACGACCTCGCAGCCGTCCTTCTTGACGGTGTCCTCGATGACGTCGCGCAGACCGGTGCCGTAGGCCTCGTTCTGCACCAGGAAGCCGATCTTGCAGTGGCCGTCGTCGAGGATGAGCGACCCGTGCGCCGCACCCTGCACGGTGTCCGGCGGAGCGGTGCGGGCGAAGTAGTCGCCGTAGCCGGAGAGGTCCTTCGCCGTGTTGGCCGGCGAGATCTCCATGACCCCGGCCTCCTCGAACTGGTCGACCACACCGAGCGAGACGGCGGACGACGCAGCGCCGATCACCGCGGACACGCCCTTGCTGATGAGGTCGGTCGCGGTGCTCTTGGCCACCGAGAGGTCGGTGCTGTCGCCCGAGTCTCCCCACTCGACGCTCACGTCGTTGCCGAGGACGCCCCCGGCCGCGTTGATGTCGTCGATAGCGAGGCCGACGCCGGCGATCTCGGGCGGGCCGAGGAAGGCGAGCGTGCCCGTGACGGGGAGGATCGTGCCGATCTTCAGCGGATCGGTGGAGCCGCCCCCGCCGTCGGTGCTGTCCTCGCTGCCGCCGTCGGAAGAGCCGCACGCGGTGAGGCCCAGGCTGAGGACTGCCGCGAGGGCGAAGCCCTTGGCGACCGTGGTTCGTCGGATCATGCTGTATCCCCTTTTGGAGGTGGGACATTCGCGGCTCAACACCGCATTCAGTGCCGCTGAACGTAGCGAGACTGTATGTCTCCGACGTGTCGCGCGGGTCACTCCCAGAAGATCGTGACGAACCTGTTATCTGCGTCACACTCGCCCTCGGAACGGGCCCGAGCGGTCCCCGTCAGTCGCGCATCTGGGTGAACGAGGCCGTCGCCGGGTCGGCGCCCGTCCGCCCCTCCACGCCCGCCTCGAGGGCGTCGACCGCTGCCATCTGCTCGGGCGACAGCTCGAAGGAGAACACGTCCAGGTTGGTTGCCTGACGCTCGGCCGACATGGACTTGGGGATGACGACGCGCCCCTGCTGCACCGCCCAGCGCAGCACCACCTGGGCGGGCGTCACGCCGAGCTCCTCGGCGGCGGTCACCACGGCCGGCGCGTCCAGGTCCGCACCGCGCCCGAGCGGCGAGTACGCCTCGACGGCGATCCCGAGCTCGCGGCAGCGCTGCTGCAGCGCGACCTGCTGGTACGTGGGGTGCGCCTCGATCTGGTTCACCGCGGGCACGACGTCGGTCTCGGCGACGAGCCGTTCCAGGTGCTCCACCAGGAAGTTCGACACGCCGATCGCGCGCACCGCGCCGTCGGCGAGGAGCTTCTCGAAGGCCCGCCAGGTCTCGACATAGAGGTCCGCGCTCGGCACGGGCCAGTGGATCAGGTAGAGGTCCACCTGGTCGACGCCGAGCGCCCGGCGCGAGTCCTCGAAGGCACGCAGCGCCTGGTCGTACCCCTGGTCGCCGTTGCGCAGCTTCGTGGTGACGAACACGTCCTCGCGCGGGAGGCCGGACGCGCGCAGCGCCGCTCCCACGCCCGCCTCGTTGTAGTACGCGGCAGCGGTGTCGACGTGCCGGTAGCCGAGCTCGAGCGCCTGCTCGACGTTCGCCTGGGTGCCGTCGTCGGGCACCTGGAACACCCCGAGGCCGAGCTGCGGGATCTGGACGCCGTCGGACAGGGACAGGGACGGGACTGAAGAGGAGGTCATGACTCCTTTCTATCGGGCTCCTCCACCATCTCGCCCACCCTGTGGACCACCTGTGGGCGAACACTGGTGCGCGTGCGCGCGCTCGCGTACCGTTGTGCCCGTTGCAGTGCCTCGCTCGTACCGGACGGTCCTCCGTCTGCGCCACAGCGGCAGCGTCGTCAGGACTGACGCTCTCGCTCGGCGGACCTTGGTTTCAAGAGTTGACGACGATTCACCGTGATGCGCGATCTCGACGGTCGAGGTCGTCGACACCTCTTGAAGGAGTAAGCATGGCCACCGGAACCGTGAAGTGGTTCAACAGCGAGAAGGGCTACGGCTTCATCGCCCCCGAGGACGGCTCGGCCGACGTGTTCGTCCACTTCTCCGCGATCCAGAGCCAGGGCTACCGTTCCCTGGACGAGGAGCAGCGCGTCGAGTTCGACGTGACGCAGGGCCCGAAGGGCCCGCAGGCGGAGAACGTCCGCCCGCTCTGATCTCACCGCTCGGCCGGCTGACGCCGGCCGCGTGAGTCGCACGGCCCGCACCCCGCTCGGGGTGCGGGCCGTCGCCGTCTGCGGCTCCAGGCGTCTGGCGTCGGGCTCGGTGCGCCCGGGAACGACACTCCGCACGCACGCGTTGACCCTGCATGGGACTCCTCGACCGACTTCTCGGCAGAACCCCCGACGAGCGCTCGTACCACGGCGTGCCCGGCGAGCCCGGCTCGCGGGCGGGCGGCGCCGGCGAGTCTCCCGGCAAGCACGGGTACGCGCCGCACCCCGACCAGCAGCCCGCCGGCCGGCCCGGCGGCACGGTCCCCGCCGCACGCCGGGACCCGGACGAGGTCGCGGTCGAGCGCTACCGCTACCTCCTGCGCACCGCGCCGCCGGACGCCGTCGAGCAGGCGCACGCCGAGGCCTTCGCCCGCCTGACGCCCGAGCAGCGGCAGCGGGTCCTGGAGGAGCTCGGCGCCGGCCTGCCGCAGGCCGAGCGCGCCACCTCTGACGACCCGCAGTCCCTCGCGCGCATGGCCACGCGCGCCGAGATGCGCAACCCCGGCACCCTGGAGCAGTCGTTCCGCGGCCAGGGCGGGTACGGCGCCGGCCCGCGCAGCCCGGGTTTCGGGTCGATGGTCGGTTCGAGCCTGCTCGGCACGGTCGCCGGTGTCGTCATCGGCTCGGCAGTGGCGAACGTCCTGTTCGGCCCTGCGTTCGGCGACCCGTCGCAGGACTTCGCCGGGGACGGGGGCGACGCCGGTGCCGACGGCGGCGCTGAGGGCACCGCTGAGGGCGGCACTGAGGGCGGCGCTGAGGGCGGCGACGGCGCGGGTGACGCCGGTGCCGGGTCCGGCGACGCGGGGTACACCGAGGCCGCCGGCGCCGACCCTGGCTACGGCGGGGACGCCGGTGGTGACACGGGCGGGTTCGGCGACTTCGGGGGCGATTTCGGAGGCGACTTCGGCGGCGGCGGCGACTTCGGCGGCTTCTAGGCCCCCGCACGACGAGCACGGCGCGGGCACCGGGGGCGTTCCCTCGGTGCCCGCGCCGTGCGCGCACCGGCGTCACACGCCGAGGACGTCGACCGCCTCCCCGGTCCGCGCGCTCTCGTAGGCCGCGAGGATGATCCCGAGCACGGCGATCCCCTCGGCCTCCGTGTTCAGCGGCCGACGGCCCGTCTCGAGGCAGTCGACGAAGTCGGCGATCTCCGCCGCGAACGTGTTCACGGCCGCGTGCTCGAAGACCTGCTCCTCCTCGCCCCGCAGCTTCACGCGCAGCGTCGTGCCGTCCGAGCTGAGCGAGCCCTTCTCCCCGACCACGCTGAAGCGGTCGGTCCCCGGCGCGGCGTCGTAGGCCCACGACGTCACCAGCTGGCCGACGCTGCCGTTGTCGAAGCGCACGAGCACCTGCGCGGAGTCCTCGCCCTCCATGAACGTCAGCCGGTGCGTCGACATCATTGCGAAGGCCTTGACGGGCCGGCCGCCGGCGAGGTGCATCAGCAGGTAGGTCGGGTGGTAGCCCGTGTCGATGTACTCGCCGCCGCCGCTGGTCGCCGCGTGCGCGCGCCACCCCATGTTCTCGGGGTCGAAGCTGTTGTGGAACGAGTCGGTCGTGCGCACCTCGTACACGTCGCCGAGGACACCGGAGTCGATGACCTCCTTGGCCTTCGCGACGGCGGGCATGAACAGCTGGTTGTGCGCGCACATCAGGGTGACGCCGGCCGCCTCGACCGCGGCGCGCACCTCGGCCGCCTCCTCCGCGGTCAGGCACAGCGGCTTCTCGCACAGGATGTGCTTGCCGGCCTTGGCGGCGGCCACGATCGCCGCCTTGTGCAGGTGGTGCGGCAGGCAGATGTCGACGGCGTCGACCTCCGGGTCGTTCACCAGGTCGGTGAAGTCGGCGTAGGGGCGCGCCCCGGTCTCCTCGACGCGGCGCGCGAGGGTCTCGGGCACCGCGTCGGCGATCGCGGTGACGGTGGCGCGGTCGGGGATCGTGGCGTAGCCGGCGAGGTGGGCGCCGGCGATGCCCCCGGCGCCGATGAGGCCGATGCGGACGGGCGGGTTGGCGGTCATGGTGGGTCCAGTTCTGTGGTGGTGCGAAGGGCGGTCAGAGCGGCGCGCCGGCGAGGGCGGCGTGGCTCGCGACGTCGACGAGCGCGGTCAGCGAGCGGGCCCGCGCGAGGTTCTCCTCGAGGTCGACGCCGGAACGGATCGACCCCGCCCACTGGGCGAAGAGGATCGGCTGGTCGGCGGGCAGGTCCACGCGTGACGACCCCTCGCGGGTGGTCAAGCGCATCACGCCCCGGCCGTCGTCGTCGGTCTCGAAGCCGTACAGCACCGAGCCCTCGGTGCCGTGGACCTCGATCGTGAACGGGCTGGCGGGCGTCACGAAGCCGGTCTCGATGACGCCGATCGCGCCGTCGGGCGTCGTGACGGTGACCGAGGCGTTGTCCTCGACGCCGCGCCCGGTCTGGTCCGTGTAGGTCGGTCGCACCGAGGTGAGCTCGTCACCGAGGATCAGCTGGGTCAGGTAGACGGGGTGCGCGCCGAGGTCGAAGAACGCGCCGCCGAGCGCCTCGGAGGTGTCGTAGAACCGCGCGGGCAGCCAGTCGGCCGTGGAGCCGTCGTGGGCGAGGCGCACCCGCGCGTAGGTGAGCCGGCCGAGGGTGCCCGCGTCGAGGATGTCGCGCAGGGCCAGCGTGTAGCCGTGGGTGAGCCGCGGCAGGGAGACCGTCAGCCGGACGTCGGCGGCGCGGGCGGCGGCGATCAGCCGGTCGCACTCCTCGACGGTGGGCGCGAGCAGCTTCTCGGTGAAGACGTGCTTGCCGGCGGCGATGGCCTTGGCCATCACCTCGACGTGGTCGCTGGTGGCGGCGGTGACGGTCACGCCGTCGAGGTCGTCGCGCGCCAGCAGCGCGTCGAGGTCGGTCGTGGCCACGACGCCGAGCCGGTCGGCGAGCTCGCGGCCGCGGTCGGCGTCGTCGTCCCAGACGGCGACGAGCTCGGTGTCGTCGTGGTCGACGGCGGCGCGCCCGTACTCCTCGGCGTGCACGTGCCACGCGCTGAGCACGGCGATGCGCAGGGGTGTGGTCATGGTTCAGCTCCTGGGTTCGTGGGTGGGTGCGGGGCGTGCCCGCTCAGCCCGGGATCACGCTGTTCTGCCCGTACGTGGCGGGCATCTGGTAGCCCTCGAAGAGCGCCATCTTGGGAGCGACGCTCAGCTGGTTGTTGGCGATGGCCTCCTGGGGCGTCTGGGAGCCGATGATCACCGAGCTGCGGGAGCGCTGGAGCGTGTCCCAGGCCACGGAGCCCACCGGCAGCGGCGGCCGGGACGTGGACGTCGGCAGCATCTGCCGGAACAGCTCGGCCTTGGGGTTGTAGTGGCGGTTGGTGATGGCCTTCAGGTGGGTGGGCAGGTCTCCGAGCAGCGGCGACAGGATCCGCTGGCCCTCGTAGCCGGCGTAGAACTTCATGAACTCCCACAGGTTGCGCGACATCTTGGAGCCCTTCGGGGCCACCAGGGAGGCGCCGCCGGACCACGAGTACGTGTCGTCGCCCTCGGCGTTGACGGGCAGCCAGGTGAACTTCAGCGGCAGGTCCGGCGCGTACTTCTCGTTGCTGCGGATGGAGAACGGGCCGGTGGTGGACATCGCCAGCCGCTCGCTGAACATGGCGGTCTGGCTGGGCGGGGAGTTCGGCGGCTGGTAGGTCGCGAAGAACGCGTCGGACTTGGCGTAGGGGAACTCGTCGGCCCAGTCGGCGTAGAGGTCGAACACGGACCGCCACTGCGGGGAGTCCAGCGTGACCGACGCGGTCTCGTTCGAGTAGAGCTGGGCGTCGAGGCCGAACCCCCAGGTGTACGGCCAGCCCTCGCCGTCCCAAGGGACGAACCCGAGGGCCTCGAAGTTGCCGCGGGAGTCGGACCTGGTCACCTTGCGGCTGACGGCGCGGAGCTCGTCCCAGGTGAGCACGTGCTGCTGCGGGTCGAACATGTCGAGGTCGACGCCCGCGGTCCGCAGGATGTTCTCGTTGTACATGATGCCGCGGGCGTCCGTGTTGATCGGCAGCCCGTACAGCCGGCCGTCGTACGTGAGCTCGTCGATCGCGAACTGCAGCCACTGCGACGTGAACTCCTTGACGGAGACGCCCTCGTACTCCTCGATGAGGCCGTCGATCGGCTCCAGCAGCCCGATGGAGGCGTTCTGCACGGCGTTGAACCGGTCCATCTGCCAGACGTCCGGGGCGGTGCGGCCGCGGACCGCGGTGATGATCTGGCTCATGTCGGCGACGCCGTTGCTCGGCACCTGGTTGACGTCGATCGAGATGCCGGCGCCGGCCTTCGTGGCGTTGAAGCCCGCGATGGCCTTGGCATCCTTGTCCGCGTCCGCGGCGCCCATGCCCCAGTAGCGGATGACGGCGTCGCTCGAGGAGGCCCGGGGGGCGCACGCCCCGAGGGAGAGGGCTGCGGCGGACACCGCGGCGGCCCCGAGGAAGTTGCGGCGCGAGATCACTTGAAACCTCCGATGGTGATGCCCCGGATGAAGTAGCGCTGGAACACGAAGAACAGGACCAGCAGAGGCAGGATGACCAGGAACGACGCAGCCATCAGCTGGTTGAACGAGACGTCCTGCGCGTGCACCGAGCGGAACGACTGCAGCCCGATCGAGAGGGTCTGCACGCTCTCGTCCTGCAGGTAGATCAGCGGGCCCATGAAGTCGTTCCAGGACGCGACGGCCGCGAAGATGGCGACGGTGGTCAGCGCCGGCCTGGCCGTGGGGAACACCAGGCGCCAGAGGATGGTCCACTCCCGCGCGCCGTCGATCCGGGCGGCGTCGAGCATGTCCTTGGGGATCTGCAGCAGGAACTGCCGCAGCAGGAACACGTAGAACGCCGAGCCGAACATCGCCGGGATGATCAGCGGGAACATCGTGTTGACCAGCCCGAGGCGCGCCCACATGTCGAACATCGGGATCAGCGTCACCGGGAAGGGCAGGAACAGCGTCGCGATCACCAGGTAGAACACGAGGTCCCGCCCCGGCCACCGCAGGCACGCGAACCCGTACGCGACGACGAAGTTCGAGACCACCGAGAAGACCACCACCGAGATCGTGATGATCGCGGAGTTCGCGAAGAAGTGCAGGAACGGCATGGCCGTGACCGCGTCGGCGAAGTTGCTGAACTGCCAGGACTCGGGCCAGAACGTCGGCGGGAACTTCGCGAGCTCCTCGTCCGACTTCAGCGACGAGACGATCATCCAGTACAGCGGCAGCAGGAAGATGACCGACAGGACCACCATCACGACGCGCGCGATCACGGTGGACCACCACGGGCGTCGGGTGCCGTCGGCCCGCCGGTTGAGCTGGTCGGCGTCCACGGAACGGGCGGCGCTCCGCTGCCTCCGGGGGGAGTCGGTGTGGACGGTCGCGCTCATCAGGAGGCCTCCACGTCGTAGTTCACGAACCGGCGCGAGCACCAGAAGATCAGGAGGGCGAGGGCGAGCCCGGCGAGGAAGAGCAGCACCGCCAGGGCGGAGGCGTAGCCGAGCTCGGCGAAGCCGAAGGCGTTCTTGTAGAGGTACATCATGTAGAAGAGCGCTCCCGCGTCGGGATCGCCGGTGCCGTTGGTGACGATGTACGCCTCGGTGAAGACCTGGAGCGCGCCGGACACACCGGTGATGAGGTTGAACAGCAGCACGGGGCTGAGCAGGGGCAGCGTGATCGACAGGAACTGCCGCATCGGTCCCGCGCCGTCCACGCGGGCCGCCTCGTACACGGTCCTGGGGACGTTGCGCAGCCCGGCCAGGAAGATCAGCGCCGCGTTCCCCGCGCCGAGCTGGGCCATCATGATGATCGCGATCTTCACGCCGGTCGGGTCGCCGAGCAGGTTGACGTTCGAGCCGCCGAAGACGTTCAGCACCTGGTTGAACACCCCGAACTGGGGGTTCAGGAACACGATGAAGATGAACGACATCGCGAATGCCGGGATCAGCGACGGGGCGTAGAAGATCGTGCGGTACCAGGCGACCTCGCGGACGTTCTGGTTCATCGCGAGCGCGAGCGTCAGCGCGACGACGAGGCCGAGCGGCACGGCGATCAGGGCGTAGAAGACCGTGTTGCCCGTCGCCTTGCTCACGAGCGGGTCGGCGAACGCCGTCGCGTAGTTCCCCAGCCCTACCCAGGTCGGGCTCCCCATGCCGGAGTAGCGGGTGAAGCTCAGGTAGATCGAGTAGCCGACCGGGTAGAGGACGAAGACGACGATCCCGACGAGCCACGGCGAGATGTACTTGAGCCCGATCGCCAGGTCGCGCCTGTCCCGGGAGGTGAGCCGCCGCCGGGCGCGTCTCGCGGGTGGCCCGCTGCCGACCTCGGCCTCCGCCGCGACGGGTGGCGCGCCCCCCAGGGACGTCCCGGCCGTCAGTTGGGTCGCAGTCATCGCTCTCCCTTCAGTCCGGCGGCGGACAGAGTCCGTCGCAGCCTGGACAGGGGGTACGCAACACCGAGGGGTGATGTGGACCACAGTGTCCTACGCGCCGAGAGATTACTCATACTGATGGAGAAATTCAAAGAGGCATCATGGACCCGACGGAGGGAGCGCGATGCGTGCGACGACGATGCCGCAGGTGGGGGCTCGGAACGAGCTCGTCGTGCTGCGGGCGATCCGGGTGTCCCCGGACGGGGTCGACCAGACGGACCTGATGGAACGCTGCGGCCTGTCCCGCCAGGCCGTGTCCCAAATCGCCCGGCGGCTGATCGAGCGCGGCCTGGTCCGCACGACCCCCGTGCGCACCCAGCGGCCCGGGAAGCCTGCCATGTCCATGCGGGTCGAACCTCGCGCCATGCTCGCCGCCGGGGCTCACCTGGACCCCGCCCACCTCACGGTCACCCTCGTGGACATGCTCGCGCGCCCGATCCTGAAGCGGTCGCTCGCGCCGCCCGGGGAAGATCCGGCCGCGGACGTGGAGCGCATCGGCGCAGCCCTGGACGACATGCTCCTCGAGCTCGGTACTACGACCCCCGGCGGTGACGACGGCTCGGTGCGGCGTGCCGTCCAGGGGATCGGCGTCGCCGCGCCCGCCGGCCTCGACGCCGCCCGCGGGACGCTGCTGAACCCGCCGTGGCTGCCGGGGTGGCGCGACGTCCCGCTCCTCGATCTGGTCGGCCGCCGCACCGGGCTCCCCGCTGTGCTCGACAAGGACACCAACGCGGCCCTGACGGCCGAGTGCTGGCCCGGTCGCTTCCCTGTACAGGAGACGGTGCTCTACCTGTACGTCGGCGCTGGCGTGGGGTCGGCCGTGGCGGGCGACGGTTCCATCCACCGCGGCAGCACGGGCCAGGCGGGTGAGATCGGGCACCTGCCGACCGGCCTCGACGACACGCCGTGCCCCTGCGGCCGGCTGTCGTGCCTCAGGCTCTACACGGACATGGACCGCCTGCTGGAGCGGGCGGAGCGCGCCGGCCTCGCGGTCGGACCCCGCACGGGCAGGGCGTCAGCCCTCCAGGGCCTCCAGCAGGAGGCGCGCAACGGGAGCGAGGCGGCCCGGAGCCTCATCGAGGGGTACGGCGCCGCTCTCGGGGAGGCCGCGCGCACGCTGATCAGCATCCACGACCCGCACCGCGTCATCGTCGGCGGCCCCTACTGGGGGTACCTGGCCGAGCACGCCATGCCGCTGGTGCGCGCCCGGGCGGGCCGGGCGCGCGACGGCTCGCACGACGTCCCCGTGACGTCGTCGACCTTCGGTGACGACGTGGGTGCCGTCGGCGCCGCCACGCTGTTCCTGGAGCAGAAGCTCTCGCCCGCCGCGGCCTGAGCGCCCCGGTCAGCACGTCCCGTCAGCACGTCCCGTCAGCGCGTCCCGTCAGCGCATCCGTCAGCTCGGCTGGACCGCCCGGTCGCACAGCCCGAGGAACGCGCCCAGCCGCCCCAGGCCTTCGGGGCTGTGCGGCAGGTAGTCCGTCAGCTCGAGCGAGCGCACGACGATCGAGCACCACTGCCCCCGCGAGACGGCGACGTTGATCCGGTGCCGGGAGAGCAGGAACCCGGTGCCGCGGGGGACGTCGTGGGCCGACGACGCCGCGAGCGTGACGATCGCGACGGGTGCCTCGGAGCCCTGGAACCGGTCGACCGTGCCCACCCGGACCCCGCTCAGGCAGGCCGCGTCGAGCGCACGCCGCACCGCCCACACCTGCGCGTTGTACGCGGCGAGGACGACGACGTCCCGCGGTTCGAGCGGTCGTGGGGGCTGGCCAGGGCCTGCGGTCCAGGCGCGGCCCACGACGTCGGTCGCCTGGCGCACCACTTCCTGCGCCTCCTCGGGCGAAGCGACACCCCGGCCGGAGTGCTCGACGGGCACGTGGTGCACGCCCGGGGCCACGCCGTCGAGCCGCCGGGCTGCGGCCGTCGGATGTGCGCGGAGCCGCCCCTCGTACGCGAGCTGGGACACCGCCTCGCAGAGGTCGGGGTGCATCCGCCACGATCGCGCGAGGAAGTAGCCGAGGCCGGGAGGCAGCACGTCGTGGCCGTCCGCGAGCCAACCCAGGGCGGACCGGTCCACAGGCTCTGGGTGCTGCCCCTTGCTGACCTGCGGCAGCTGCTGCGGGTCGCCGAGCAGGAGGAGACGCCGGGCCGAGCGCGCCACGGCGATCGTGGCGGCGACGGAGAGCTGACCGGCCTCGTCGACGACCAGCAGGTCGAGCCCGTCGTCGGGCCACCGGTCCGGATGGGCGAAGTCCCAGGCCGTGCCCCCGACGACGCAGCCGCCCTGCCCCGCGAACGCGGCGAGCTCCTCGGCCGACACCTCGGCGCACACCGCGGTCGGCGACCCCCCGTCGGACTGCCGCTTCTTCGCGACGCGGTCGGCGGGCACGCCGGCCTTCTCGACGACGGCGCGCAGCATGTTCTCGACCGCGGCGTGCGACTGGGCAACGACCCCCACCCGCCAGCCCTCGGCGACGAGCGCCGCGATCACGTGGGAGCCCACGTGCGTCTTGCCGGTGCCGGGCGGGCCCTGCACGGCGAGGTAGGAGTGGTCGAGGTCGCGCGTGGCGGCGAGGACCGCCGCGGCGAAGTCGCCGTCGACGACGTCGGGCAGCGGGCGACCGTCCACCAGTCGCGGCGGCCGGCGGCGCAGCAGGTCCGCGGCGGGGCCGTCGGGCAGGGTGCGGTCGCTGTCCCAGCGGGCCAGCGCGCGGCGCGCCACCTCCTCGAGGGCCTGCTCCTGCGGGTCGGCGCGCGGGCCGCTGGACGGCGTCAGGGCCATGGGGAGCGCGTCGAAGGTCTCCCCGCCCACACGGACCTGCTCACGGACGACGAGCACGTCGCGCTCCCCCGCCTCCGTCTGTCGGCGCGACACGTCGACGACCAGGGCGTTCCCGTGATACCCCCGCACCGCGTTCGCCGGGACCGTCACCGCGGCCGGGGCGGGCGTGTCGTACAGGACGAACGGCGCGGCCCCGACGACGAGCTCCGACCCTTCCGGCAGCCGACCGACCAGCTCCAGCACCCGCGCGGGCGCACGCCGCCCGTCCTCGACGCCCCAGTCCCGGACCACCTCGGCACGTTCCACGTGAAACGTGTTCCGCCGGCCCTGCCACTCGTCGACGGGCAGCTCGAGACGCGAGAAGTGCTCGTGCCAGAACGGCTTGCTCTCCCGCCGCCAGTACCCGAGGGAGGCGCCGACGAGCGCCAGCGCCTCGGCCTCGTCGTCCCGGGCGCCGCGGTCCTCGCCCACGCGCTCCCGCACCGCGGCCTCCAGCGCGAGCCGCCGTTCGCGCGCCTCGCGGGACGCGGCCTGCCGGGGCGACTCCTCGGCCGCGGGGCCGGCCTGCTCGCCCTGCTCGGCCTGCTCGCCCTGCCCGGCCTGCTCGCCCTGCCCGGCCGGGTCGGGACGCGCGGCGCCGTCGCCCGGGACGGGCGTGTCGACTTCCGGCCGGACGTCCTCGGCGGTCCCCGACCGGGCGTCCACGACGTCGGCCGCGGCGCGCAGCCACTCGAGCAGGCGGAGGGTGGAGACGCAGTCGTAGCGGTTGTAGTCGGCGATGCCGCGCAGCAGCTCGTCGGCCTCGGCGGCGCGTCCGGCGTCGCGCAGGGCGGTGTACTCGGCGTACGCGACGACGGACGCGGCGGCCGTGGTGACCTCCCCCGACCGCAGCTCGTCCCCCATGTAGAGCGGCTCGAGCTTCTTGATCGACTTCGAGCGGTCCGAGATCCGCAGGGACGACCGCACGACCGCGTAGAGGTCCACGAGCACGCCGTCCCGCAGCAGCTGGTCCACCTCTTCCTCGTACACGCCGTGCCGGGCGGCGATGGACAGCAGGTGCACCCGCTCGTACGACGCGTAGTGGTAGACGTGCAGGTCCGGGTAGGCCCGCCGCCGCTCGGTGAGGTAGTCGACGAAGTCGACGAGCGCCTGCCGCTCCTGGGCGAGGTCGTGCGCCCAGAACGCCCGGAACGGCGGCGCACCGCCGTCGTCGCCGGGGCGCTCCACCAGCCCGAACAGGTAGTCGAGCCCGGTCTGCGCGCCCCACTGCTCGCCCTGCGGGTCCGACCAGAGCGGGTCGCCCTCGAAGTCGAAGAACACGTCGCCCGGGCTGGGCGGGGGCAGCCGCCGGACCCCCGACGTGTCGGGCAGCTGCCACCGGATGACGGCCGGCTCGCCGTGGTCGTCGTAGGCCACCTCGCCGTCCCACGTACCCGTGCCGAGCTGGAGCCGAGCCTGGTCGCGCGCGCGCTCGAAGCTGCGGGCGGGCATGCCCGCGGGCGGCTCCTCGGCCGCGGCGAGCGCGTCGATCGTCGGGATGCCGCCCCCGAGGAGCCGCGCCCTCTGGTTCTCGTAGACGCCCCCGACCAGCAGCACGTCGCGGTGCGCGGCCACCTGCTCCGTGCACGCCTCGCAGCGTCCGCAGGCGGTGAACCGCTTGTCGCCCCACGCGAGCGGGCCGTCGTCGGCGCGGTGCTCGGCGACGATCTCCCGCAGGCGGGCCCGGCGCTGCTGGAGCACGGGCAGCAGCTCGGCGAGCCGGTGCGACGTGGTGACACGGGTGCCGAGCACGAGGTGCACGGCGTCGGTCGGGTCGACGTGCGCCGCGACCAGCTGGTCGGCGTACGCCGCGAGCTGGAGCAGCGCCGTCACCTTGGCACGGCGGGCCAGCTTGGTGTCGAGCACCGCGTACCGCGGCAGGGGCAGGGCCGCGTGCCCGCCCGGCCGTCCGGGTCCGACGTCGGGGTCGCCCAGCGGGTCGCGCAGCAGGAAGTCCGCGCGGCCGTGGAACTCGCCATCGAAGAACGACGCCTGCGCGACGACGTCGGCCCCTGCCTCGACGGCGGCCAGCGTCGTGTCGTGCGCGGACTCGAGCGCCTCCCGGGTGAGCCGTGCGGCAGGCTCGACCTCGACGACGCCGCCCGGGGCGCCGGGCCGCGCCCGTCCGAAGCGGGCGACGTACTGGTCGAGGACCCGGCGCTCGTGCGCGTCGCCCAGCGCGGCCGTCCGCGCGAGCATCGCGTCGGCCTCGCGCTCCCGCCAGGGCGCGCGGCCGAGCAGCTCGTCGAGGCGGCGCAGCAGCCGGAACTCGCACCCGGCGGCCACGACCAGGTCGCTCGCCGAGTGCACCACCGTGGGTGCGGCGGTGCTCGGTCCGGCGGGCCGGGGGGCGTCGAGGAGGAACATGCCCCCGGTCTACCAGCGACGACCGACATCCCGGGGGCGGGCGTCCCGACCTCGTCGCCGAACAGGTGGTTACGCACCTTCTGGAGCCCCAGAACGTGCGTAACCACCTGTTCGGCAACAGGGGAGGTCTCGCTTGCATGCAAGTTGGATGCAAGCGTAAGTTGCCCCGGGTGACCACCTCCAGCACCCCGTCGGCACCGTCCCCGGCGCCCCCCAGCGCGGCCGAGCGCGCCTACCGGCTCACGAAGGCGAAGATTCTCTCGGGCGACGTGCCCGGCGGCCACCTGCTGGCCGAGGGCGACATCGCGGCCGAGCTCGGCATCAGCCGCACCCCCGTGCACGAGGCCTTCCTGCGGCTCGACACCGAGGGGCTGCTCGCCGTCGCGCCCCGCCGCGGCGCCGCCGTCGTGCCCATGGCGCCCGACGAGGCGCGCGACGTGCTGGAGATGCGCGAGGCGGTCGAGCGCACCACCGCGCGGCGGGCACTGGCCCACGGCCGCCCCGCCGACGCGGTCGTCGACGAGCTGCGGGCGCACGTCCGTCGCCAGCGCCTCGCCTCCGAGGCCGGCGACGTCGACGCGTTCGCCGAGGCCGACTCCGCGTTCCACGGCGTCCTCGTGCGCGCGTCGCGCAACCAGACCGCGGTGCAGTTCATGGGACTGCTCCGGGACCGGCAGCTGCGGCTCATGTACCAGCACCTGCACGTCGGCCCGGACGAGGTTGCGGCGGCGCTCGCCGAGCACGAGGCGATGCTGGCCGCCGTCGAGCAGGGCGACGCCGACGCCTACTGCGACCTCCTGCACGACCACGTCCGCCGGCACCGGGGCATCCTGTGAGGCGCAGCTGGCTGGGCGCGTTCAGCGCGCTGTTCGTGTGCTCGTGGGCGGGCAACCAGTTCACCCCCGTGCTGCTCATGTACGAGCAGGTGCAGGGCTACGGCGACGCCACCGTGAACGCCTTCCTCGGCGTGTACGTGCTCGGCCTGGCGCCAGCGCTGCTGGTGGCCGGGACGCTGTCCGACCGGTACGGCCGCCGCCCCGTGATGCTGGTCGCGACGGTGTGCGCGATGGCGGCCAGCGCCGTGCTGGCGCTCGGCTTCCTCGGGCCGCTCCCGATCTACGTCGGGCGGCTGCTCGCGGGCCTCACCGTCGGGACCGCGACGTCCGTCGGGACGAGCTGGCTCAAGGAGCTGTCGCAGGTCCCGTTCGACCGGGCCGCGGACGCCGGGTCGGGCGCGCGCCGGGCGTCCCTCGCGTTCACGCTCGGGTCCGGCGTCGGCGCGCTCGTCGCCGGCTGCCTCGCGCAGTGGGGCCCGTGGCCGGAGGTGCTGCCGTTCGTCGTGCACCTCGTCGTGACGGTGCCGTTCCTGCTGGTCGTGCTGCGGACGCCCGAGACAAGCACGCTCGGCGGCGGGTCCGGTCCGTGGTGGCGCGGGCTGGGCGTGCCCGCGGCGGGCACCGCCGGTTCACCCGCGTGGTCGCGGTCGTCGCCCCGTGGATCTTCGTCGTCGCCGCCCTCGCCTACGGCTACGCCCCCGTGCTGCTGCGCGACCAGACGCAGGGGCTCGGGGTCGCGTACGCGACGCTCGTGACCGTGGTGGCGCTCGGGGTCGCCGCCGTGGTGCAACCGCTCGCCAAGCGGCTCGACGCCGTCGACAGCGCGCGCGGGCTCGCCGTCGCCGTCGCGCTCCTCACCGCCGCGGTCGCGTGCGTGGGGCTGACCGTGACGACCGGCGGCCCGTGGTGGGGCGTGGGCGCCGCCGTCGTCGCGGGCGCGGGCATGGGGATCGGCCTGTCGTCCGCGCTGCTCGAGGTGCAGCGCATCGCCGGGCCGCGCCACCTCGCAGGCCTCACCGGCGTGTTCTACGCCGTCGCGTACGCCGGGTTCCTCACGCCGGCGGTGATGGCGGCCGTCACGCCCCCGTTCACGACGGCGCAGCTGTTCGCCGTCCTCGTCGTGCTCGGGATCGTCTCGACGGGCGTCGTCGTGGCGCGCTCCCGCACGCACCTCCCCGGCGCCTGACCCCGCCTCCGCCCTCCTGCGCGCGGACCGCGTGCCGACCGCGCGCTGACCGGCATGGACCCGGGTCGACGGTTTCCGCCATAGTGGGTGCCGCTCGACGACGGAGGAGTGTCATGGCTGTGCGTTTCAACCCGCCCCCGGGGTGGCAGGTGCCCCCGGGTTTCCGGCCGGACGCCGGGTGGGTCCCCGACCCCGCGTGGCCCCCTGCCCCGCCCGGATGGGACTACTGGGTGGACGACGCCCCGGCACGCCCGTCCCGGCCGGAGACGCCGGCCGAGGCGACCAGCGTGCTGGCCCCCGTCCCGGCCGCCGCCGCCACGGCGACGTACGCGCCGGTCGCGACGTACGCGCCCGTCGCGACCGTCGCGCCTCCTCCGCCGCCGGTCACCGCGGTCGCCCCGTCCGTCGCCCCGTCCGTCGCGCCGCCGGCACCTACGGGCGGCCGCCCGGGGCCCGACGACGCAGGCTCCGTCGCGTCGTCCGTCTCCGCGGCGCTCCGCGGCGTCGGGGACAAGGTGCGCGAGGGACGGGCGGAGCGCGCCACCCGCCGCGCAGCCGCCGCCGACACCGCCGCGTCGTCCCCGGCGTCCGCGCCGCGCGCCCGCTCCGGCGCGCGCGCCGGCCGTCCGTCGAACGTGCTCGTCGCCGGCGTGGCCGTCGCCTGCCTCGCCCTCGGCTGCATCCTCGGTGTCACCTTCTCGATGATGCGCAGCTCGGACGCCGCGCAGGCCCTCGTGGACGCCAACCGCAAGGTCGCGCAGGCCGAGCAGGTGCAGGCCGAGGCCCAGCAGGCGCAGGAAGCCGTGACGGCGCAGAAGGCGGACGTGCAGAAGCGCGAGAACGCGCTGAAGGAGCGGGAGAAGGCTGCCGAGGCGCAGGAGGCCCAGCTCGCCAGCCAGCAGAAGGCGTTCGACGACCAGCAGGCGCAGGCGCAGCAGCAGGCTGAGCAGGCCCAGCAGCAGGAGCAGCAGAACCAGGACTCCGCCTGGTTCTACTGGGACTGCAACGCGGCCCGCGCGGCCGGCGCCGCCCCCATCCAGAACGGTCAGCCCGCCTACCGCGGCGCGCTCGACCCCAACGGCAACGGCATCGCCTGCGAGGACGGCGAGTAGCTACCGCACGACGACGTCGGCCTCCGCGGTCGCCCCGTCGGAGAAGGTCAGCTCGGCCGTGTCACGGAGCGCCGTCGCGCCCGGTGCCCACACGGCCCACCAGCCGTCCTGGACGGTGGCCTCGACCCGCTCGCCCGACGTGAGGGTGAGCGTGACGGCCTCGACGTCCGCCCCGACCCGCCCGTACGCGGAGGTGAGGGCGCCGTCGCCGGTGTCGCCCTCGGACCACGAGGCGGTCCCCGCCTGGAGCGTCGTCAGCTCGCGCGGCCCCGGCGCGGCGGGTGCGTGCGCCAGGACGGCGTCGCCCGTGACGACGTCGGTCGCGCCGGAGGCCTGCGTCGTCACGAGGCACTCCCCCGTCGCGCTGTCGCCGGTGAGCAGGACGTACGTGTAGTCGCCGCGCTGCTCGGCCAGCACCGGGCTGATCGGGACGGTCTCGACGCGCGGCCCGTCGGCGCCCTCCGTGACGGCGTGCGCGACCGGGTCGCACGACGCGGCACGGTCGGCCGTCTCCGCGGCGGTCAGCGTCGCGGGGACGGCGGTCCAGCTCGCGTACGCCGGCGTCGGCCCGGACCACCACACGGTCGCGACGCCGGCCACCGCGACCACGGTGGCCGCCGCAGCACCGGCCAGGACGGCGGGCCGCCCGGAGCGCCGGGCTCGCGCGCCGGACCGGGTTGCGTCGAGGATCGCGGCCAGCGCCGCGTCGTCGGGACGTCCGGGCGCCCGCAGCTCGCGGGCAGGGTCCAGCGCGGCGAGCTCGGTCATCATCGGGGACCTCATCGCGCCTCCTGCAGCTTCTGGAGCACGGAGGCCGTCTCGGACGGGAGGCCGGAGTAGGCCAGCAGCCGCTTGCGGGCCCGGGTGAGCCGGACGGAGAACGTGGACGGGCGGATCCCGAGGACGCGGGCACCCTCGACGGCCGTGAGGCCGTCCCACGCGACCAGCGCGAGGACCTCGCGGTCCGCGTCGGTCAGCATCTCCCACGCCCGGTGCAGGTCGGTCCGGTCGGCCGCCAGGTCGTCCGTGCCCTCCCTGCCGCCCGCGGGCTCGCGCTCCAGCCGGACGCCGAGCGCCCGCCACCGGCCGTGGGTGCGCAGGTGGGTGGCGAGCACGTTCCGCGCCACGCCCAGCAGCCACGGCTTGGGCTCCGCGGGGACGTCCGCCAGACGGCGCCAGGCGACGAGGAACGTCTCCGACACGATGTCGTCCACCAGGCTCGCCTCCACCCGACGCGCCACGAATCTCGTCACCGCCTCGTGCTGGTCCACCCACATCTGCGTGAGCAGCTCGCGGGCGTCGGCGTCCTCCACACTGAAACCTTCCGTCTACCACAGGAGTTGCCGCCAACCCCCCGAGTGCTACACCGTAGTCACCGCGAGCGTCGACGACGACGTCCCGTGCCGCGCGCCGGAGCCCACCCGAGGAGTGTCATGAGCCGAGGCAGGACCGTCCACAGGAGCATCGCCGCAGGTCTGGGCGCCACCGTCCTCGCCCTGGGGCTCACCCTCGGCGCCGCGGCGAGCTCCCAGGCCGCGGACGACACCACCGCCCCCGCCGAGAACCTGCCGGGCGTGCCCGCCCCCGGCAGCCCCGACAGCGAGTGGGAGACGTGGGCCGCGCAGGAGCGCGCCGACGCCGAGGCCACCGACTGGGCGGCGGACGCCGCGGCCCGCGGCTGCACGCTGAAGGACGTGACGATCTCCGAGGAGGTCGACGCCGACTACAACAGGGCGATGGGCGCCCCCGCCGACCTCGCCACCCACCGGGTCGACCTGCTCGAACGCTGCGCCAGCCCCGCCGATGTCGCCGCCCGGTCCACCACGTCGGGGGTCACCACCCTCAGCCTGCCGGCGGGCGACCGGTGCGCCTCGACGTCCGGCCCGGGCACGATGTGCCTGTCCAAGAGCAGCGGGCGCATCTACGCCTCGTGGCAGTACCGCGGGTCGGGCTCCGTGACCGGGTTCGTCCGCGTCTACCGGGTCTCCTCCGGCGTGAGCGGCTGCCCCACGGGCACCACCTGGCTCACCGGGCCCAGCAGCACGTGGAGCAGCGGCGACACCCGCACCATCTCCAAGGCGCGCACCAGCGCGGGCGGCTACTCCGCGCACATCTGGAAGAAGGTCCTCGTGGGCCACACGGACTGGGGCGGCGCCTGCGCCTCGCTCTGACGCCCGCCCTCAGAGCACGTGGGCGAGGAAGTCCCGCAGCCGCGGCTCGGACGGGTCGTCCAGCACGTCGCCGGGGCGGCCCTCCTCCACGATCACGCCGTCGTCCATGAAGACGACGTGGTCCGCGACCTCGCGCGCGAAGCCGATCTCGTGCGTCACGACGATCATCGTCATGCCGGAGCTCGCCAGGTCCTTCATCACGGCGAGCACCTCGCCCACGAGCTCGGGGTCGAGCGCGGACGTGGGCTCGTCGAACAGCATCAGCTCCGGGTCCATCGCGAGCGCCCGCGCGATGGCGACGCGCTGCTGCTGGCCGCCGGACAGCTGCGCCGGGTAGTGCCCCACCCGGTCGGACAGCCCCACGCGGTCGAGCAGGTCGAGCGCCCGCTGACGAGCCTGCACCCTGGACAGCCCGCGCACCTGCACGGGTGCCTCCATGACGTTCTCCAGCGCCGTCATGTGCGGGAACAGGTGGAACCGCTGGAAGACCATCCCGATGCGGGAGCGCTGCTTCGCGATCACCTTCGGGTGCAGCCGGTGCAGCACGCCCTTGGCGTCGCGGCGGTAGCCCATGAGGTCGCCGTCGACGTGGATGGAGCCGGCGGTGATCTCCTCCAGCTCGTTGACGCACCGCAGCAGCGTGGACTTGCCGGAGCCGGACGGGCCGAGCACGACGGTGACGGAGCCGCGCGCGACGTCGAGGTCCACGCCCTTGAGGACGTGCACGGCGTCGTGCCCGTGGCCGAAGACCTTGTGCACGTCGCGCACCGCGACCATCGCGCCGTCGGCGCCGCTAGGGGTCTGGCCACTCATGGGGTCACCTCCAGGAAGGGGTCGTCCTTGGTGGTGCCGGACGCGCCGATGAGGTCCTGCTTGCTGGGCTTGCCCCGTCCGCCGCGCGGGCCGCGGCCGCCGCGACCGCTGCGGCCGCCGTCGAACCCGCGACCGTAGTACCGCTCGAGGTAGTGCTGCCCGACCATGAGGATCGAGGTGATGAGCAGGTACCAGAGCGCCGCCACGATGAGCAGCGGGATCGGCTGGAAGATGCGGTTGCCGATGGCGTTGGTGGCGTAGGTGAGCTCCAGCGTGAACGGCACCGCGAGCACCAGCGACGTCGTCTTGAGCATGGAGATCGTCTCGTTGCCCGTGGGCGGCACGATGACGCGCATCGCCTGGGGCAGCACGACGCGGCGCAGGATCTTGCCGTCCTTCATGCCGAGCGCCTTCGCCGCCTCGGTCTGGCCGGGGTCGACCGACGACAGCCCGGCCCGCACGATCTCCGCCAGGTAGGCCGACTCGTTGAGGGCGAGGCCGAGCAGGGCGGCCCAGAACGCCGTGATGACGTCCTGGGTGGAGAAGGTCCAGAACTCCGGGCCGAACGGGATGCCGACGCTGAGGCGCGGGTAGAGCACCGACAGCAGGCCCCAGAACACGAGCTGCGTGTACACCGGGGTGCCGCGGAAGAACCAGATCCAGAACCACGACACCGACCGCATCACGGGGTTGTCGCTGCGGCGCATCACCGCGAGCAGGATCGCCAGCACGATGGCGAGCGCCATCGAGCCGAACGTGAGCACGAGGGTCCAGCCGACGCCCCGCACGACGACGACGTCGCGCAGGTACAGCCAGACGGTGTCCCACCGGAAGTTCGGGTTGGTGACGAGCGCGTTGACGGCCATCGCCACGAGGACGAGGACGATCACCGCGGAGACCCAGCGGCCGGGCCGCGGCACGGGCCTGGCGTGGATCGGCTCGGGCAGCGAGCTCATGAGGAAACCTCCAGGGCGGCGGTCGAGCCTGTCGGGACCATCATGGCCTCGACGGGCTCGACCAGCGGGGACGGCCTCAGCCTGCCGGGTTCAGCTCGGCCGTGTCGAGCACGGCCGCGCCGGAGCCCCACGTGTCGGCGACCTGGGCGAGCACGCCGTCGTCCATGAGCTTCTGGAGCCCTGCCTGCACGGCCTTCGCGAGGTCCGTGTCGTCCTTGGCGACGACGACGCCGTACGGCGCGGCGTCGGTGATCTCGCCGAGCGACTCCACGGAGCCGCCCGTCTGCTCGACGGCGTACGCGATGATCGGCGAGTCCGCGTACATGGCCTGCAGCTTGCCGCCGGCGAGGTTGGTGGTGACGTCGGACTGCGACTTGTACGGCAGCACGTCGACAGCGTCCTTGCCGGCGTCCGTGCACTCCTTGCTCGTGGTCGCGAGCTCGTCCTGCTGGATGGTGCCGGTCTGCACGCCGACGGTGACGCCGCACAGGTCGTCGGGCGACACGCCGTCCGGGTTGCCCTTCGCGACGGCGAACTGCGAGCCCGCGCTGAAGTAGCTGACCATGTTGACGGTCTTCAGGCGCTCGGGCGTGACCGAGAACGCCGACATGCCGGCCTCGTACTTGGACCCGATCGCCGGGATGATCGAGTCGAACTCCGCGTTCTCGACCTGGAGCTCGAGGCCCATGGTCTTGGCCAGCGCGGTCGCGATGTCCATGTCGAGGCCGACGGGCGTCTTCCCGTCCGCGTCGAGGAACTCCACGGGCGCGTACTGCAGGTTCGAGCCGAGGGTGAGCTTGCCGTCCTCGGAGACGGCGGCCGGGACCATGGCCGCGACGGCGTCGTCCTTCTGGATGGCGTCGAGGTCGACGGCCGCGGCGGTGCTGTCGCCGGACGCGCCCGGCGTCGAGCCGGTGTCCTGCGAGGCCGTGGTGCAGCCGGTGAGAGCGAGGGCGGCGACGGCCGAGGTGACGACGGTCGCCACGAGGGCGGGACGGGTGCGCATGGTGGGGCTCCGAAAGTCGTGCGGGGGTCTATGCATGAGTATGCAGTGCTATGCATGATCCTCCAAACCGCCTGGTGATCAGCCCTCGCCGCGCCTGCCCCGGAACAGGGCCCGCAGGTTCGTCGTGAGCGCTCGCTGGAGCAGCTCCGTCCCGTCGGGCGTCGTCACCGTCAGCGTGGGGAACCGTCGGCCGTGCCGCTCGGCCGGGCGAGCCGGAGCGGTGGGCGCAGGTCAGGACGTCGGGGGACGACATCGGGCGTGACGTCCAACCGGTCGAGGAACCAGTCGACCTGGTCGCGCAGGACGGCGATCTCGACCTCACCCTGACCGGTCACCCCGCGGAAGACGGCACAGTCCGGGTCGACGGCGAACGACTCCCGGAACGACGGCGTGCGCGGTGGGCCGTCGAGCCGGACGACCTGCACGAGCGTCGAGCCACGCGCGACACGGCCGGCATCGACCGTCCAGCGGCCGTGCGTCCAGCGGGACGACAGCCCAGGCATGCTCCCCTCGACCACCCGCAGCCCGGCATGGATTTGCCCCCGGGCCTGGAGCCGTCTGCGCCGGCGTCGGTTCCACGGCTCCACGACCGCGCTGCCGACGGCGTCCCCGACGAGCTCGCCCACCACCTCCAGCACCATCCCCAGCATCGTGCACCTTTCTCCGCGCTCTCTGGCGCCCGAACCCTCGACCGGTGGCGCGCGGCGACGTCGACGTAGCGCTCGGGTCTCTTCTGCGGCGCTCACGCGACCGCAGCGCTACGTCGCCGACCCCTACGACATGCCGAGGGGCCCACCCCTCCCTATGCTCCGAGAATGATCAGGTTCCTGCTCCGGACGGCCGTCTTCCTGCTGGCTGCAGCGGTGGGCGTGCTCGTCGCCGCGTGGATCTTCGCGGCCTTCGACATGGAGACGTTCTCCATCAACTGGTCCGAGCCGCTGGGCTTCGTGATCGCGATCGTCGTCTTCGCCGTCGTGCAGGCGATCATCTCGCCGTTCCTCACCAAGCTGGCCAACAACAACGCGCCCGCCCTGGTGGGTGGGGTCGGCCTGCTCTCGACGTTCGTGGCGCTCATCATCGCGGTGCTGTTCACCGACGGGCTCGACGTCGGCGGCGTCGCCGGCTGGATCATCGGGCCGGTCATCGTGTGGCTCGCGGGGATGCTGGCAGCGTTCGTCCTGCCGCTCTTCCTCCTCAAGGAGGGCGTGGAGAAGGTCCGCGAGAACCGCGAGGACTGAGACCTCCCGGGCTGCCGAGGTAGTTCCCGAGGTGCCGAGGGAGTGCGCACTACCTCGGCAGGAAGGGAACTACCTCGGCAGGACTCCTGCTACCTCGCGGTCACGTGTCGCGCTCGGTGATCGCGTCGTCCTCGCGGTGGTCGTCCTCCCCGCCGGGCGGGAAGTCGGCCCGCTCGGGGCGGGCGCGCAGGGCCAGGATGCTCAGGAGCAGCCCGCCCCAGACGACCGCCAGGGACACCACCATCAGCAGGATCGCGGAGCCGCTCATCGGGCCGCCTCCTTCGTCGTCGCCGCCGTGACGGGCGGGTACTCGGGCCAGGCCACGAAGTCGTCCGGGCTACGGCGCCAGCGCGGGAGCGTCAGCACCACGGCACCCACCACGAGCACGACCAGCGTGCCCCAGCCGGCGTACAGCAGGTACGTGGAGTCGTAGCCCTCGTACCCGTTCTGCACCAGGTCGACGATGCGCGAGACCAGCATGTACGCCAGGACGGCCGGGACGACCGCGCCGACGCAGACGTACCACCAGCGCCCCACCTGCGCCGTGGACACGGCGTTGAGGTGGTAGCGCAGCTCGGGGCTGGTGCGCAGCAGCCACACGAGGAACACGCACATGAGCACGGCGGACGCGACGATGCCGACGTTGTTGGACCAGTTGTCGATCGTGTCGAGCGCGATCAGGCCCGTCGTGGTGGAGAAGCCCACCACCGAGAGCACCGCCGCGACGACGCCGATCCACAGCACCGCCTGGCGGCGCGTGAGGCCGAACTTCTCCTGGAAGCCGGCCGACACGACCTGCAGGATCGAGATCAGCGACGTGAAGCCCGCCATCGCCAGGGACCCGAAGAACAGGGCGCCGAACAGCGGACCCGCCGGCATCTGCGAGACGACGGCCGGGAACGTCACGAACGACAGGATCGGGCCCGTGATGCCCTCGAGGTCGGCGACGGCGACACCCTGCTCGTGCGCGAGGAAGCCGAGGGCGGCGAACACGCCGATGCCGGCGAGCATCTCGAAGCCGGAGTTGGAGAACGCCACGACCAGGCCCGGCGAGGTCAGGTTGGCCCGGCGCTTCCGGTACGACGAGTACGTGATCATGATGCCGAACGCCACGGAGAGGGAGAAGAAGATCTGCCCGTAGGCGGCGATCCACACGTTCGGGTCGCCGAGCGCGCTCCAGTCGGGCGTGAAGAGGGCGTTGAGACCGTCGACCGCGCCGTCGAGGAAGACCGAGCGCACCACGAGCACGGCGAACGCGACCACGAGCAGCGGCAGGAAGACGACGTTCGCCTTCTCGATGCCCTTGGCGACTCCGCCCACCAGGACGACGATGCTCACCACCCACACCAGCAGCAGCGGGATCAGCACCGCCGGCACGAAGTCGAGGGAGAACCACGGCCCGCCGTTCGCCGTGTCCGACAGCTGCAGGTAGTCGCCGGTGAAGAAGCCCGCCGTGTCGTCACCCCACTTCAGGGTGAAGGAGTAGACGAAGTAGCTCAGCGCCCACCCGATGATCGCGGCGTAGTAGATGGCGATGACGAAGCAGATCATCACCTGGAACCAGCCCAGGCTCTCCAGCCACCGTCGCACCCGGCGGAACACCGTCGGAGGGCCGCCGCGGAACCGGTGGCCCAGCGCGTAGTCGAGGAACAGGATCGGGATGCCCGCGGTCAGCAGCGCGATGACGTAGGGGACCAGGAAGGCGCCCCCTCCGTTCTCGTACGCGACGCCCGGGAACCGCCAGATGTTGCCCAGCCCGACGGCCGAGCCGATCGCGGAGAGGATGAAGCCGACCTGCCCGGTGAACTGCTCCCGGGGAGGCGAGGTGTCAGTGGTCGTGGTGCTCACAGCCGTCGAACCTCCATGGTGAGCGGCGTCGCGTCAACCGTGTCTCACGAACGATGCTGCCTCACCCGGCCGGGGCCGACCAGTCGTCAGCCCTCCAGCAGGCGGGCCACGAGGCCCCCGTGCAGCCGCCCCTCGGGGTCGAAGCGCGCGGCCAGACGCCGGAAGTCGTCGAACCGGGGGTACATCGCCGCGACGTCGTGCGGGTCGAGCGTGCTGACCTTGCCCCAGTGCGGCCGGGCGCCCAGCGGCACCAGCGCGGCCTCGACGGCAGGCAGCACGGCGCGCACGTCGTCCTCGCGGGGCAGCCACGTGAAGTGCAGCCCCACGCAGGGCTCGTCGAACGGGCTGAGCCACAGGTCGTCGGCGGCGACGGTGCGGATCTCGCTGGTCTGCAGCAGCGGCGCGACCTGCGGCCCGAGGGCGCGCAGCGCGTGGATCGCGACGGCGGCGTTCCGGCGCGGCACCAGGTACTCGGACTGGACCTCCTCGCCCGCCGACGGCGTGAACTCCATCCGGAAGTGGCTCAGGCGCTCGTGCCACGGCCCGGCGACGCCGAGCTGCTCCGTGCACGCCGCCGGGTCGACGCCGGGCAGCGGGTGCACGGGGACGGTCTCCCAGCGCAGGAGCTCCGGGGCCAGGCCGCGCACGCTGGGCCGGTCGGCGCGCTCCAGCGACTTGAACCACACGTGCCGCACCGCCGGCTCGTCCCAGCTCGTGAACGCGCTCACCGAGTACGCGGCCGAGGTGATCGCGTCGAAGCTCGCGACGAACGTCTCCCACGGCACGTCGGCCGCGACGTCCTGCCGGACGGCGAACGCCGGCACGGTGCGCAGCTCCACCCGCGTCACGACCCCCAGCGCGCCGAGGGACACCACGGTGCCGGGGAACTCGTCCGGGTCGCCGGCCCGCGTGATGCGGCGCAGCTCGCCCGCGGGCGTCATGATCTCGAGGCCCTCGACGGCGCTCGCCAGGCTCTGGTTCGTGTCCCCGGAGCCGTGCGTGGCGGTCGCGACGGCGCCGGCCACCGAGATGTGCGGCAGGGAGGCCATGTTCCCCAGCGCGCGCCCGGTCGCGTGGAGCGCCTGGGACACCTCGCCGTAGCGCAGGCCCGCGCTCACGGACACGACCTCCCCTTCGGTGCCGCCCGCGTCCGGCGTCAGCGGCTCGACGGCGGGCCGCCCGTCGTCGAGCGCGTCCACCTGGACGTGGACACCTTCGGTGTCCGCGACGTCGTTGAACGAGTGGCGCGACCCGAGCGCACGCACCGGGCCGCCGGCGAGCAGGACGTCGGCGAGCTCCTCCAGCGACGTGGGGCGCGCGACGGAGCGTGCGGAGTACGTGAGGTTTCCGGCCCAGTTGCGATGCACGGCACTACCCTGCCATCCGCGACGCCGTCCCGGCGGCTCAGTCCCGGGACTCGGCCAGGTCGTCGGCCCGCTGGTCGGTCTGCTGGCCGGTCCGCTGGTCGGCCGGCTCGTCGGCGAGGTAGACGGCGAGATCGGCGACCGCGGCGTCGAGGGCCGCGAGCTCCTGCGGCGTCGGCTCACGGAGCCACTGCACGTCGACGCCGGGGTCGCGGGACGACGCCGCGGGCCAGCGCCAGCGCGCGGCGACGACGCCGTCCACGGCCACGCAGTGCACGTACGCGCCCGCCCGGTCGGGGGGCGGCAGCGCCGGGTCGAGCACCACGGGTCGCGTCTCGCGGTAGGACATCAGCAGCTCGTCGTAGGCCTGCAGCAGGTCGACGACGGGCGCGCCGTCCGGGTCGCCGGTCGTGCCGCGGTCGGCGCGGGCCTGGGCTTCCTGGGACGCCTCGGCCGTCGCCGCCGTGGCGACGAGGGTCAGCCCCTCGAGGTCGCCCCCGCCCGGGACCTGCACGACCTCCCCCGCGTCGGTCAGCGCCGCGAGGGCGGGCCGCAGGGCGCCGGCGGTCAGCCCGCTCCAGTCCCGCAGGTCGTTCGTCGTCGCGAACCCGCGCCCCGGCAGGTACCGGCGCCACAGCTCGACGACGGCGGCCTCGGCGTCGAACCGCTCCCCCAGCGGCCCGTAGCCCGCGGGCACACGGTCGTCGAAGGTCGCGTACGACTGGTGCTGCAGGGGGGCGTCGTCGGGCGGCGGGCCGCTGATCACGAGCTGCCGCAGCTCCGCGTGCATGAGCATCTGGGTGAACGCGATGCCGGGTGCGTCGGCGTCGAGCACGCCGCGCGCCAGCAGCTCGTCCTTGATCTGGGCGCGGGTGCGCGGGCCGTCCGCCACGGCCGCCGCGACGGCGTCGGCCCCGGGGCCGAGGTCGCCCAGCTTCCAGGACCGTTCCGTCGACGCCATCTGCCGCGCGATGCGCGGGCCGGTGAGCTCCAGCAGCCACCGCGCGTCGTCAGGTCGCACCAGGTGCCACGTGGGTCGCAGCAGGTGGGTGCGCAGCACCTCGCCCGCGGCGAGCGCCGCGTTCGTCGCCGCACGGCCCGGTCGCGCTCCGGACGGGACGCGCCGCGACACGCCCCAGAGGGCGGGCTGCAGCTCCTGGCCCTGCACGGCGAGGAGCGCACCCACCACCGCGGACGCGTCCGGTGCGGAGGGCTGTCGCAGGCCCGTGGCGGTGAGGCGCGCGGCCCGGACGACGGCGGAGCCGGGCGCCGTCCCGCTCAGACGGGCCGCCCGGCGGGCTCCGCCTCGGCCAGGGGGATGCGGCCGCCCATGCCGACCATCTCCAGCACCTCGGCGACCGCCTCCGACGGCTGGTACAGGCTCACGGGCGTGCCCGTCTCCTGCCCCAGCATGTACACCTGCAGGATGAAGGCCACCCCGGAGGAGTCGATGAACGTGACGTCCCGGGTGTCCAGGACGATGGGGTCGGTGGCGCCCCGTGCGGCGAGCCCTGCCATCGCGTCGCTCGCCGCCTCCCGCAGCGCGGCGTCGACCTCGCCCCAGAGGGTGAGGACGGTCCCGCCGTCGGTGACCCGGGACGTGATGCCCGAGCTCGGTCCGGGGTCGCTGCTCGTGTCGATGTCCATGTGGTCGTGATGCTCCCGTGTGGGGCCGTGCCGGCTGTGGGCGCGGTCCGCGCCCTCTCCGTTCAGCGAACGGCCCGCGTCGAGTGTTCCCCCGTCAGGCGGATTCGTCCAGCGCCCGTACTTTCGGGCGGGTCGAGGCCGAGCCTGGCGGCGCGGAGCGGCCGTCGTCCGCCGCACCAGGGTCGTCCAGATCGGTCACGTCCGCGACCCGTGCGTCGAGGGCGCGCACCAGCTGCGCGCCGTCGACCGTGGCGGACACGCCGTGCCCGCCGCCCCCGACCGACACCGGCCCGGCCTGCGCGACGCGGGAGTCCGCGACCACCGGCCAGGCGCGGAGCGAGCCGAACGGCGTGATCGTGCCGCGCTCGTACCCGGTGACGTCGCGCGCCACCTCCTTGTCGGGCATCGACAGTCGTGACACCCCGAGCAGCGCGCGCAGCCGGGGCCACGCGATGGTGCGGTCGCCCGGCACGAGGACGAACAGGTAGTCGTCGTCACCGCGCCGCACCACCAGCGTCTTGAGGACCTGGCTCGGTACCACCCCTCGGGCGCGGGCCGCCTCCGCGAGCGAGCCGACCGGCCCGTGCCGCACGATCTCGAACGCGATCCCGGACGCCTCGAGCGCCTCGCGGGTGCGCCGCTCGCCCGGGCTCTCCTCGGCTGCCGACACTAGGGCGCCTCGTCCTCGCGCGCGGCCGGTTTGTCGGTGCTCGACGTCGAGCCGCCGCCGGAGGACTCGCCCTCCGTGCCGCCGGTGGAGACGACGAGGGTGACGGTGGATCCCTGCGGCACCGTCGTGCCCGCACCGCGGGTCTCCAGCACGACCCCCTCGGCCCCGTCGCCCTCCCCTGGCTCGGTGCGCACCGAGAGCCCGAGGGCCTCCAGCTGCGCGGTCGCGTTCGCGAGGGACTTCCCGGTGACGTCCGGGACGCCCACCTGCTCCGGTCCGCTCGAGACGACGAGGGTGACGGTCGAGCCCTGCTCGACGCTCGTCCCACCACCGGGGTCCGTCCCCAGGACGTCGCCCTCCGGCACCTCGCCGCTGGCCTGCGAGACCACGTGCGGCACGAGGCCGGCGTCCCGCACGGCCTGTGCGGCCGACTGCTCGCCCTGCCCGACGACGTCCGGCACCACGGCCTGCTCCGGGCCGCTGGAGACCACGAGCGTGACGGTGGCACCCTTCGGCACCCGGGTCCCCGCGCCCGCGGTCCGCACGACCTGGCCCTCGGGCGCGTCGCTGGCCTGCGTCGTCGTCGTGACCTTCAGCCCGAGCCCCTGGAGCCTGCTCTTCGCGGCGGCGAGGGCCTGGCCGGACACGTCCGGCACGAGGACCTTCGTCACGGGTGGCTGGGTCGAGCCGTTCGACGTGCCGCCGCTCGGCTTCTTGATCGGCGCGGACGTCGTGTCGTCCCCCGCCTTCGTCCCCGGCGTCGTCGACGCGCCGCCCTTCGTCCCGCCCGGCTTCGCACCGCCGGTCGTGCCGCCCTTCGACGTCGTCCCGTCGGCCTTCGCGCCCTGGCCCGTGCCCTTGCTCTTGTCCGTGCTCTGGTCCGCGCCCTGGCCGGTGCCGCGGGGGTGCTGCGCGGCCTTCTCCTGCGCCGTACCGGTGGAGCCGGTCGCACCGGTCGAGCCCACGTCCTCGGCCTTCCACGCACGGTTCGGGACGGGACCGGCGGCGAAGAACTCGAAGTGCCACGGCTCGGGCTTCGACCCGTCGTGCCGTGCCCACGACGGGTTGTCCCAGCCGTAGTCCGGACCGTGCACGCGCATCCACACGTACTGGGCGGTGGTGCCGGAGGAGATCGGGACGCCGAGGTCGACCGCGAGCCCCCAGCCGTGGTTCGACCAGCCGGGCGTCGCCGCGAGGTAGCCCTTCGTGGCCTTGAGACGCACCTGCGCGTCGAACGTCCGGTACGAGTCGGTCATCGGGATCGGCACCCCGAACTCCTTCTCGTACTCCGCGCTCAGCGCCATGAGCTGCTCGGCGGCGTCGCAGCGCAGCATGTGCCCGGGGGCGAAGTCGAGGGGGCAGAGCGCCGAGGTCGGGATCCGCCCGTTGGCGTACCCCGCGGTGCTCTTGCCGTACCGGTCGACCAGCTCCAGCAGGCTCGCCGTCAGCGTCGCGCGGGCCGCGACCGTGCCGTCCGCCCGCTGCACCCACGACGTCCCTGCGGGCAGGATGCCGCCGGTGAGCGTCGTCGTCGACGGGTCCAGCAGCGTGGCCAGGCGGGTCGCCGCCACGACGACGTCGTCGAACGTCACCGGCTCCGCGTCGTGGGAGGCATCGTGCTCCGCCTCGTCCTGCGGCGCGTCCTTCGGCGCGTCCTTCGGCGCGTCCTGCGGCTCGTCCTTCGGTTCGTCCTTCGCCTCGGGCGTCGCCGGCCCGCCGGTGACCCGGTGCGCGACGGGGACGACGTGCGCGGCGTCGGGCACCGCGACGGGCTCGGCCGGCGACCCGTCCCGCGACTGGTCCGGCACCGGGGTCGCGAGCGGCGTGGCCGCCTCCGCGCCCGGCGTGGCGAACTGGCCCGCCGCGGCCGACGCCGCCGACTGCTGGGCCACGTACCTGCTGAGGAGCATGCCGAGCTCCGCGGCGGCCTGCTCGACCTGCGGCGTCACCGCGCGTCCCGCGTCCTTCGAGGCGAGCTCGGCACGCTCGAGGACACCGAGGACCTCCTCGACCGTCGCCGGACCGGTCGACGACGACGTCCCGACCACGCCGACCGAGACACCGCCGCCCAGCGGGCTGCCGGCACCGACCGCCGGCGTGTCCTGGTCGGCGACGCCGACGGCGTTCCACGGGAGGCCGGCCACCGGCGCGGCGAAGAACGCCGCCGCGAGGACGCACGTCGCCGTCGACGTGGCGAGCAGCTTCCCGACGCGCCGACGCCGACGGACAGGAGACTCTGCGGTGACCACGCGCGCCACCTCGTCGGCGTCCCTCGGAGACCTCACGACGCGAACCTCCCCCATCGGCACTGCTCAGGCGCTCGGATCCTGCCACACCTTGGTGTCGTCGTGTGACACGGGCGACAGGACCAGGGTTCCACTGTGCGCCAGACGTCACGCACGTGCCACCCCTGCGGCGAGAGTTCACGCCGACGTCACCCGCACCCCGCCGGGAGGCCGTGCGCCGGCCCGCGACACCCGCTGCCGCCCCGGCCCCCGGCGCGGCAGACTGGTCGGCATGACCACCGTCGACCTCAACAGCGACCTGGGCGAGGGGTTCGGCCGCTGGACCCTGGGCGACGACGAGGCGATGCTCGACGTCGTGTCGTCGGCGAACGTCGCCTGCGGGTTCCACGCCGGCGACCCGACCACGATCCGCCGCACGGTGCGCCTCGCGGCGGCCCGAGGCGTGGCCCTCGGCGCCCACGTCGGCTACCGCGACCTGGCCGGGTTCGGCCGCCGCGACATCGACGTCCCGTCGGCCGAGCTGCAGGCCGACGTCGTCTACCAGCTCGGCGCCCTGCAGGCGCTCGCCGCCGTCGAGGGCGCCCGCGTCACCTACGTGAAGCCGCACGGCGCGCTCTACAACACGGCGGCCGTGGACGAGCGGGTGGCGGCCGACGTCGCCGCCGCGGTCGCCGCCGTCGACCCCGCGCTCGTCCTGCTCGGGCTGCCCGGCACGCCGGCGCTCGCCGTCGCCGAGGCCGCGGGCCTGCCGACCGCCGCCGAAGCCTTCGCCGACCGCGCGTACACGACCGCCGGCACGCTTCTCCCGCGCTCCGCACCGGGCGCCGTCCTGCACGACCCGGAGGTCGTCGCCCGCCGCATGTTGCGGCTCGTCACCGAGGGCGTCGTCGAGGCCGAGGACGGCACGGACGTCGCGGTGCGCGCCGACTCGGTCTGCGTGCACGGCGACACCCCCGGCGCCGTCGCGATGGCGCGCCGCGTCCGCGAGGCGTTCGACGCCGCGGGGGTCGCCCTCGCACCCTTCGCGCCGGCGCCCGGCCGCTGACCGTGCGCGTCCTGCCCGCCCGCGACGACGCGCTGCTCGTCGAGGTGGACGACCTCGCGCAGGCGCTCGCGCTGCACGCCACCCTCCGCGACGACCCGCTGCCCGGCGTCGGGCGCACGGTGCCCGGCGCGCGCACCCTGCTGGTCCCGTTCGACCCGTGGCGCGTGCCCGCGGCCCGGCTCGCCGCCCTGCTGCGGGCGCGGGCGGCCGCGGCGTTCCACCGGGGCCAGCGCCAGGACGGAGAGGACGGGGAGGACGAGGGGAGCGCGGCGGGCGTCGGGCGGCTCGTAGAGATCCCCACGGCGTACGACGGCGAGGACCTGGAGGACGTCGCGCGGCTGCTCGGCTGGAGCTCGCAGGAGGTGGTCCGGCGGCACACGGCGGCGGCGTGGGTGGTGGGGTTCGTCGGCTTCGCGCCCGGGTTCGCGTACCTGACGGGCGACGACGCCGGCCTCGTCGTGCCGCGGCGCGAGACCCCGCGCACGCGCGTCCCGGCAGGTTCCGTGGCGCTCGCCGGGCCGTATTCCGGCGTCTACCCGCGCGCCAGCCCGGGCGGGTGGCAGCTCGTCGGGCGCACCGACGTCGTCACGTGGGACCCCGACGTCGACCCGCCCACCCCGTGGTCCCCCGGTGACCGCGTGCGCTTCACGCCCGTGCGGGAGTCCGTCCGCGCCGCGGGCGGTCGTCAGGTCGGCAGCTCGAGACCGGGGCGGCAGCTCGAACTGCCGCCCCGGTCTCAAGGTGCCGACCTGATCGACGCGACCCTGAAGGTGCGGACCCCCGGGGTGCAGGCGCTGGTGCAGGACCTCGGGCGGCCCGGGCTCGCGCACCTCGGCGTGTCCGCCTCCGGCGCCGCGGACCCGCGCAGCCTGCGCGCCGCGAACCGTGCCGTGGGGAACCCCGTCGGCGCGGCCGCCGTCGAGGCCGCGGGCGGCGGGCTGCGGCTGCGCGCCCGGGGCGATGTCGTCGTCGCCCTCGCCGGCGCGGACGCGCACGCCGTCGTGCACCGCGGCGGCGACCCGGACGACCGCCGCCGCGCGCCGCTCGCGAGGGCGTTCCGCCTGCGCGACGGCGACGAGCTGGCGCTGGGCCAGCCCGAGCGCGGGCACCGGACCTACGTCGCCCTGCGCGGAGGCATCGACGTCCCACCGGTGCTCGGCTCGCGCGCGACCGACGTCCTCGGTCACCTCGGCCCGCCACCCCTCGCACCCGGCACGGCCCTGCGCTGCGAGCGGGCGATTGGCCCTGCCGACCGCCGGAAACAGGGCCAACCGCCCGCTCACCACGGGGTCGGGGCGGTGGCGGTGGACGACGTCGGGGCGCCCGACCCGGCGACGCTGCCCGCGCCGGGCCGGCTCGCGACGCTTCCCGTCGTGATCGGCCCGCACGACGACTGGTTCACCCGCGACGCCGTCGTCCGCCTCGGGGGACAGGTGTGGACGGTGACCGACCGTGCGGACCGGGTGGGTCTGCGGCTGGACGGCGCGCGCCCGCTGGACCGCACGCCCGCGGCACAGGGCCTGGAGCTGCCCAGCGAGGGCTGCGTGACCGGTGCGCTGCAGGTGCCGCCGGACGGGCTGCCCGTCCTGTTCGGGGTCGACCACCCGCTGACTGGCGGGTACCCGGTGGTCGCGGCGGTGGCGTCGACGCACACGTGGCTGCTGGGCCAGCTGCCGCCGGGGGCCAGGGTGCGGTTCCGCCTCTGACCTCAGGCGCGGCGCGCGAGCAGGCTGTACGCGTTCGGCAGGCGCCCGTCCCAGGCAGCGGCGTGCAGCCCGTCGGGCCGCCAGAACGGGTCGGGGTGCTCCTCCAGGTGCTCCAGCTCGAACCCGGCACGACGGCACGCCATGACGATCTCGGCGAGCGTGCGTTGCCGCTCGACGGCGCCGTGGCCGGGGAACGTGTCGTTGACGTGCGACCGCTCGAAGTACCCGCGGTCGGGTCGCACCCGGATCTCGTCGGTGTCCCACTCCCACAGCGGCACCAGCGGGTGCGCCTCGTAGACGTAGAACCACCCGCCCGGGCGCAGCAGCCGCCGCACCTCGGCGAGGAACGCGGCGAGGTCGGCGACCCAGATGAGCGCGCCCTTGCCGGTGTAGACCAGGTCCGCGCACGCGTCGTCCAGCCCGCTGTCGGGGAGCGTGGCCCGCGTGTACCGGCACGGCAGGCCGAGCTCGTCGGCGCGGCGCTGCGCGCTCGCCACTGGCGCCGCGCTGTAGTCCAGCCCGTGCACGGACCGTGCGCCCAGACGCGCGAGGGCGAGGTCGTCCAGCCCGTGCCCGCTGAGCGGGTGCACGACGTCCGCCCCCGGGACGATCGGGCGCAGCACCTCGACCTCCGCCGGCAGCAGCTCGACCGTCCGCGCCTGCTCCAGCAGGTCGTCGTACTCGTCGGTGTACTTGCGCGACGCGACGGCCCAGGCGGCGCGCGTCTCCTCCCCGGTGGCGTCCATGGAGGCACCCTGTCACCGGCGCACGGGTCGGGCCCAGGGAATTCGAGGGGCTGCGTGATCCCGCGGCCCGGGACGACGAAGGCCCGGCAGGTCGCGCCTGCCGGGCCTTCGTCGTCGTGCGTCGTCAGGCGCGCGAACCGGCCTCCGCCAGCTCACGGCCGCCCTGCGAGGCGTCGCCGTCGACCACGGGCTGCGCGGCGTCGTCCTTGGCCGTCTCGTCCTCGTCGAACAGGTGCTCCGACGACGCGGCGCGGAACCGCTCCAGGTCGAGGATGCCCTCGCGCTTGGCGACGATCGTCGGGACGAGCGTCTGCCCCGCGACGTTCACGGCGGTGCGGCCCATGTCGAGGATCGGGTCGACGGCGAGCAGCAGGCCGACACCCGCGAGCGGCAGCCCGAGGGTGGACAGCGTCAGCGTCAGCATGACCATGGCGCCCGTGAGGCCCGCGGTGGCGGCCGAGCCGACCACCGACACGAAGGCGATGAGCAGGTAGTCGGTCAGCGACAGGTCGATGCCGAAGATCTGCGCCACGAAGATCGCGGAGATCGCCGGGTAGATCGAGGCGCAGCCGTCCATCTTCGTCGTCGAGCCCAGGGGCACCGCGAACGACGCGTACTCGCTCGGCACGCCGAGGTTGCGCTCCGTGACGCGCTGCGTCACCGGCATGGTGCCCACCGACGAGCGGGACACGAACGCGAGCTGGATCGCGGGCCAGGCGCCCTTGAACCACGCGACGACGCCGAGGCCGTTGGCCCGCAGCAGCACCGGGTACACGACGAACAGGACGAGGGCGAGGCCCACGTAGATCGCGACCGAGAACGACGCGAGCGAGCGCAGCGACTCCCACCCGTAGGTGGCGACGGCGTTGCCGATGAGGCCCATGGTGCCCAGCGGCGCCAGGCGGATGATCCACCACAGCACCTTCTGCACGATGGCGAGAGCCGACTTGTTGAACGCGAGGAACGGGTCGGCCTTGGCGCCGGACTTCAGCGCCGCGATGCCGATGACCAGCGCGACCACGAGGATCTGCAGCACGTTGAAGCTGATCCCGGTCTCCGCGCTGAACGCGCCGTCCGCCCCCGGCTCGACCGACGTGCTCGCACCGAGGCCGAGCACGTTGGTCGGGATGAGGCCGTTGAGGAAGTCGAGCCACGTGCCCGTGGACGACGGCTCGGCGCCGTCCGCCACCGACAGGGTGGTGTTGTGACCGGGCTGGAACACCAGGCCCAGGCCGATGCCGATCGCCACCGCGATGGCGGACGTGATCGCGAACCAGAGCAGCGTCTGGCCGGCCAGCCGGGCCGCGTTGGTCACGGTGCGCAGGTTCGCGATCGACGCGACGATCGCGGTGAACACCAGCGGCGGCACGACCGCCTTGAGCAGGGTGACGAACGACGACCCGATGGTGTCGAGCGTCGTCGTCAGGCCGTTGGGCGTCTCGCCGTCGGCCTGCGGGCCGAGGGACAGCGCGAGCCAGCCGAGCAGGACGCCCAGGGCCAGGCCCAGCAGGATCTGCACGGAGAACGAGGGGAAGCGCAGACCCTTGCGGGCGCGGGGCTGCGCGCCGGGGATCTTGGTTGCGGAGGACACGGACAGACCTTTCGCCGGGGTGCCGGGGGCACCAGGGGTGGGCGGTCGCCCACCAGGAGGTACGGGGTGCGGGGGGGTGCGGGGGCGCGGTGAGGCGCCTGCCGCGCGTGGCGCGCTCGCACGCCCGACGAGCGGTCCGGGGGACCGGGGGAAGCCGGGCGGCGCAGGCTCCGACCGTCGACGACGACGTCGACGGGTCAGCGGACGGTCAGCGACAGAGCGCGCTCGCGACGCGACGGAAGTCGACGTCGAGGCGCGCGGTGAGGTGGGTCCTCACGGGGACGCTGACGGTCACGGGAGCTCCAGGCACGATCGGGTTCAGGGGGATCACGGCGATTCGACTCATCGACATGATCGATCGTGGGTATCGAACCCACGAATCCAGCACCCTAACAAGCGTCCGCCCCGATGCCCAGGTCGTGTGAGGCACCTCATGGTGGCCGTACGGTCGGCGGGTGACCTCCGCTCCCCTGCCCCACGACCCGCTCTGGCCGCGCGCGGGCTCCTGGCCCGCGCCTTCCCCCGAGCCTGCCGACCCGGCCGCCGCTCCCGCCGACCTCGCCCTGATCGGCGTCCCCACGTGGCGCACGTCCCTGTCGACGACGGGCGCGCACGCCACGCCCGCGGCGGTGCGCGACGCGCTGCGCCGCTTCAGCCCCGCGCTCGTCGCCGGCCCCGACGGCGGGCCCGTGGACCTGGGCGCGCTCGCCGTCGTCGACCACGGCGACGTGACCGAGCCCGACGGGCCGGAGGGCGAGGTGCGCGCCCGGGACGCCGTCGCCCGCGCGGTCTCGGGCGCCCGCGCCGTCGTCGCGCTCGGTGGGGACAACGCGCTCACCGTGCCCGTCGCGCTGGGAGCATGGGGCGACGACGTCGCGGCCGCCGGCCTGGTCACCTTCGACGCTCACTACGACCTGCGCGACGGCGTCTCGAACGGCTCGCCCGTGCGGCGCCTGGTCGAGGCCGGGCTGGACCCGGCGCGGATCGTGCAGGTCGGCATCGCGGACTTCGCCAACTCCGCCGCCTACGCCCGGCGGGCGCGCGACTTGGGCATCACCGTCGTCACGCTCGACGAGCTGCGCCGCCGCGGACCCGGCGGCCTCGCGGGCGTCGTGCGCGAGGCCCTCGACGTCGCCGGCGCCTCGGGAGGGCCCGTGCACGTGGACGTCGACGTGGACGTCTGCGACCGGTCCGTCGCCCCCGGCTGCCCGGCGAGCGTGCCGGGCGGCCTCGCCGCGTGGGAGCTGCGCGCCCTCGTCCGCGCGGCCGCGACCGACCCGCGCGTCCGGTCCGTCGACGTCGCCGAGGTGGACGCCACCGCCGACGCCCCCGACGGCCGCACCGTCCGCCTCGCCGCCCTCTGCGTCCTGGAGGTCCTCGCCGGGCTCGCCCTCCGCCCCGCGAGGTAGCCCCCACCCCGCCGAGGTAGTTCCCCTCTTGCCGAGGTAGTTCCCCTCTTGCCGAGGTAGTTCCCCTCTTGCCGAGGTAGTTCAAGTCAGGCCCAGGTAGTTCAACTCGTGTCGAGGTAGTCCACGAACGCATATATAAAAAATCCCTTTTGGTAGTAATGCCCGAACTACCTCGGCGCAGGGAGAACTACCTCGGCGGGATGGGTACTACCTCGGCGGGATGGGTACTACCTCGCGGGGTGGCCGTCCTTCCAGACCGCGTGCACGAGCGGGACGCCGGGACGGTAGGCGAGGTGCGTGCGGCTCGGGGCGTCCAGGACGACGACGTCGGCGCGGGCGCCGGGTGCGAGGTGCCCGACGTCGTCGCGGCGCAGCGCCCGTGCACCGCCCGCCGTGGCGGCCCAGACGGCCTCGGCGACGGTCATGCCCATCTCGCGGACGGCCAGCGCGACCATGAGCGGCATCGAGCTCGTGTACGACGAGCCGGGGTTGCAGTCGCTCGCCAGCGCGACGACGGCGCCGGCGTCGAGCAGCCGGCGCGCGTCGGGGTACGGCTGGCGGGTGGAGAACTCGACGCCGGGCAGCAGGGTCGCGACCGTCCCGCTGCCCTTCCCCGTCCACGACGCCGCGAGCGCCGCGACGTCGTCGTCGGACAGGTAGGTGCAGTGGTCGACGGCGGCCGCGCCGAGCTCGACGGCGAGGCGCACGCCCTCGCCGGGCCCGAGCTGGTTGGCGTGCACCCGCACCCCCAGCCCGGCGGCGGCGCCCGCCTCCAGCACGCGGCGCGCCTGCTCCGGGGTGAACGCGCCGGTCTCGCAGAAGACGTCCACCCAGCGCGAGTGCGGGGCGCACGCGCCGAGCATGTCGCCGACGACGAGGTCGACGTACGCGTCGGCGCCTCCGGCGTCGCCCGAGAACTCCGGCGGCACCACGTGCGCGCCGAGGAAGGTGACCTCCTCGGTGACCTGCGCCGCGAGCCGCACGGAGCGCTCCTCGTCGGCCGCGGTCAGGCCGTAGCCGCTCTTCACCTCGAGCGTCGTGGTGCCCTGCGCCAGGGCCTCGCCGACGTGCCGGCGCAGCCCGGCGCGCAGCTCGTCGTCGGACGCCGCCCGCGTGGCCGCGACCGTCGTCCGGATGCCGCCCGCGGCGTACGGCCGGCCGGCCATGCGCGCCTCGAACTCGGCCGACCGGTCACCGGCGAACACCAGGTGGGTGTGGGAGTCCACGAAGCCGGGGACCACCGCTCGCCCGTCCGCCCCGACGACGCGGTCGGGCGCGCGACCGAGCGCTGCCTCGACGCCGTCCGCGCAGGCCCGCTCGGGCCCGACCCACGCCACCCGACCGCCGTCGAGCAGCAGCGCGGCGTCACGCAGGACGCCGGTCGGGTCGCCGTCGGCCCCGAGCGTCGGGTCGTTGGTCGTGAGCTCGCCGATCCCGAGGATCAGCGTCGACGGGTGCTCACCGCCCGGGTGCTCCACCTCGCGCATCTCACGACTCTCGCATCGGCACGCGCAGCCCGCCCCGCGCGGCGGCCGCGGCGGCGTCGTCGTACCCGGCGTCGACGTGCCGCAGCACGCCCAGCCCCGGGTCGTTGGACAGCACCCGCGCGAGCTTCTGCGCCGCGAGGGCGGTGCCGTCGGCGACGGACACCTGCCCGGCGTGGATGGACCGGCCCATGCCGACCCCGCCGCCGTGGTGCAGCGACACCCAGGTGGCTCCGGAGGACGCGGCGGTGAGCGCGTTGAGCAGCGGCCAGTCGGCGATGGCGTCGGAGCCGTCCGCCATGCCCTCGGTCTCCCGGTACGGGGACGCGACCGAGCCGGCGTCGAGGTGGTCGCGCCCGATGACGACCGGGGCGCTCACCTCGCCCGACGCGACGAGGTCGTTGAACGCCAGCCCGGCACGGTCGCGCTCGCCGTGCCCGAGCCAGCAGATGCGGGCGGGCAGGCCCTGGAACGCGACCCGCTCCTGCGCGGCGCGGATCCAGCGGTGCAGGTGGTCGTCGTCGGGGAACAGGTCGAGGACGGCCTTGTCGGTGGCGGCGATGTCGCGCGGGTCGCCCGACAGCGCAGCCCAGCGGAACGGGCCCTTGCCCTGCGCGAACAACGGCCGGATGTACGCGGGGACGAACCCGGGGAAGTCGAAGGCACGGTCGAAGCCGCCGCGACGCGCCTCGTCGCGGATCGAGTTGCCGTAGTCGAACACCTCGGCACCCGCGTCGAGGAACCCGACCATGCCCTCGACGTGCCGCGCCATCGACTCGCGCGCACGGTCGGTGAACTCCTCCGGCTTGGCGGCCGCGTAGTCGGCCCACTCCTCCACCGAGACGCCCAGCGGCAGGTACGACAGCGGGTCGTGCGCCGACGTCTGGTCGGTGACGACGTCCACCGCCACCCCCCGGCGCAGCAGCTCCGGCACGACCGACGCGCTGTTGCCGACCACGCCCACGGACAGCGCGCGCCGCTCGGACCTCGCCGCCTCGACGCGGCGCACCGCGTCGTCCAGGTCGTCCGCGACCTCGTCGAGGTAGCGCTCGCGCACGCGCCGCTCCAGGCGCGACCGGTCGACGTCGACCACGAGGCACGCGCCCCCGTTGAGCGTGACCGCGAGCGGCTGCGCGCCACCCATGCCGCCGCAGCCGCCCGTGAGCGTGAGGGTCCCGGCGAGCGTGCCCCCGAACCGCTTCGCCGCCACCGCGGCGAGCGTCTCGTACGTGCCCTGCAGGATGCCCTGCGCGCCGATGTAGATCCACGACCCGGCGGTCATCTGCCCGTACATGGTGAGGCCCTGCGCCTCCAGGCGGCGGAACTCCGGCCAGGTGGCCCAGTCCCCCACGAGGTTGCTGTTCGCGAGGAGCACGCGCGGCGCCCACTCGTGCGTGCGCAGCACCCCCACCGGCTTGCCGGACTGCACCAGGAGGGTCTCGTCGTCGCCCAGCGTCGTGAGGGTGCGGACGATGGCGTGGTAGCTGGGCCAGTCGCGCGCGGCACGGCCCGTGCCGCCGTAGACGACGAGGTCGTCCGGGCGTTCCGCGACCTCCGGGTCCAGGTTGTTCATGAGCATCCGCAACGGCGCCTCGGTCTGCCAGCTGCGGGCGGTGAGGGTCGTGCCGCGCGGCGCGCGGACGGGCACGGGGGTGCCGCGGTCGTACGTGGCGGGGGACATCGGCGTCTCCTTCGGGCGGTGGGCGCGTACAGGCAGGTCCGGCGAGCGGGCAGGTCAGGCGAGCGGGCCGACGGCGGCGCTCGCGGCGGCGACGACCTCGCCGTCGACGACGAGCCGCGTGACCGCCTCGATCTCGGGGGCGAGGAACCGGTCCGGACCCGGGCCGGCGACGACCGTGCGCAGCAGCGCGTGGACGGCTCCGGTGCCGGCCGCGGCCCCCGCGGTCGCCGAGCTGTCAGAACCAGGTGCCGGTAGAGCAGCACCTGGTTCTGACAACTCGGGGCGCTGGGACTTGTCAGAACCACGTGCGGGTGGAGCAGCACCTGGTTCTGACAGGTCGGGCAGGCGGAGGTCGAGCGCGCGGGCGGCGGTCATGAGCTCGACGGCGAGCACGCGGCCGAGGCCGTCGAGGGCGCGACGGAGCTTGCGCGCCCCCGCCCACCCCATCGACACGTGGTCCTCCTGCATCGCCGACGACGGGACGGAGTCGACGCTCGCGGGGGCGGCGAGGCGCTTGAGCTCCGAGACGATCCCGGCGGCCGTGTACTGGGCGATCATCAGGCCGGAGTCGACGCCCGGGTCGTCGGCGAGAAACGCCGGCAGGCCCTCGTTGCGCGCGACGTCGAGGAACCGGTCGGTGCGCCGCTCGCTCATGGACGCGACGTCGGCCACCGCGACGGCGAGGAAGTCCAGCACGTACGCGACGGGCGCGCCGTGGAAGTTGCCGTTCGACTCGACCCGGCCGTCCACCGTGACCACCGGGTTGTCGATGGCGGACGCGAGCTCTCGTCCCGCGACCGTCGCCGCGTGGTCGACGGTGTCGCGCGCCGCGCCGTGCACCTGCGGCGCGCAGCGCAGCGAGTACGCGTCCTGCACGCGGGTGCACTCCGGGCGGCCGTCGGCATCGAGGGTGCGGTGGCTCGCCACGACGGGCGACCCGGCGAGCAGGGCGCGCAGGTTCGCGGCCGACGCCGCCTGCCCCGGGTGCGGTCGCATGCCGACCAGGTCGGCCGCGAAGGGCGCGTCCGAGCCGAGCAGCGCCTCGACGCTCGCCGCCGCGGCGACGTCCGCGGTACGGAGCAGGTCGCGCAGGTCGTGGATCGCGAGGCAGAGCATGCCGAGCATGCCGTCGGTGCCGTTGATGAGGGCCAGCCCCTCCTTCTCCCGCAGCTCCAGCGGCGCGATGCCGGCGCTCGCGAGCGCCTCGGCGGCGTCGAGCAGCTCGCCGTCGCCGTCCGGACCTGCCCCGACCCGGACCGGGCCCTCGCCGAGCGCGGCCAGCGCGACGTGCGCGAGCGGCGCGAGGTCGCCCGAGCACCCGAGCGACCCGTACTCGTGCACGACGGGCGTCACCTGCGCGTTGAGCATCGCCGCGTACGTCTCGGCGACCTCGGGGCGGGCGCCCGTGCGGCCCGTGGCCAGGGTGGCGAGCCGCAGCAGCTGCAGCGCGCGCACCACCTCCCGCTCCACCTCGGGGCCGCTGCCGGCCGCGTGCGAGCGCACCAGGCCGAGCTGCAGCTGCGCCCGCTTGTCCGTCGGGATGTGGCGGCGGGCGAGGGCGCCGAACCCGGTCGACACGCCGTAGTGCGGGCGGTCGTCGTCGGCCAGGGACTCGACGACGGCACGGCTGGCGGCCATGCCCGCGAGGGCCCGGTCGGTGAGGCGCACCTGCGCGCCGTGCCGGGCGACCGCGACGACGTCGTCGACGGTCAGGGGGTCTCCCGTGATCTCGACGACGACGTCGGACCGGGGCGCGACCGGGTGGGTCGTCGTACGGCGGGCGGGGTCGCCTGCCTCCTGCAGCGTTGCGGTCATGCGGTCAGCACACACCGTCGCGGGCTCGCTGGACACCGCGTCCGGACAGGTTCAGTCTGGGATCCCAGACAAACCGGATGCCGAGGTAGTCCAGGTCCTGCCGAGGTAGTGCGGGCCTTGCCGAGGTAGTCCCCGGAACTACCTCGGCACGACCCGGACTACCTCGCGGAGGGGGGACGATGGCGGACGTACCGGCGGCGCGCAGCACGTTGCGGGTGCTGACGTTCCTCGCCGCACAGGCCGGTCCGGTCCCTGCGGCGGCGGTCGCGCAGCACCTGGGCCTGCCGCGCTCCACCGTCTACCACCTGCTGACCGTGCTGGTGGACGAGGGTTTCGTGACGCACCTGCCGGAGGAGCACCGCTACGGGCTCGGGACGGCGGCGCTGTCGCTGGGGTCGGCGTACGCCCGGCAGGCGCCGCTCGCCCGGCTGGCGCGTCCCGTCGTCGCGCGGCTCGTGGAGACGACGGGCGAGAGCGCGCACCTCGCCGTGCTGCACGGCCGGGAGGTGCTGTACCTCGTGGAGCAGCGCGCGCCACACCGCCCCAGCCTGGTGACCGACGTCGACGTCCGCCTGCCCAGCCACCTGACGGCCAGCGGTCGTGCGGTCCTGGCGCTGCTGCCGGCCGCACAGGTGCGGGCGCTGTTCCCCTCGGCGACGGCTCTCGCGGACCGGACGGGCGTCGGCCCCCGGACGCTGCGCGACCTGCGTGAGGTGCTGCGCGACACCCGCCGCCGCGGCCATGCCACCGAGGACGGCGAGGTCACGACCGGCCTCGCGTCGGTGGCGCACGCCGCCCTCGACCACACCGGCCACCCGGTCGCGGGCGTGGCGCTGACGTTCTGGTCCGACGACGTCGACGACGGCCGGCGAACGGAGCTGGCTGACGCCGCCGGTCGCGCCGCCAGCGAGATCAGCCGCCGCCTGGGCGCGCGCCGACCGTGATCGTGACCCGGGTCGGCGGCCGGTCAGCCGAGCCACTCCTGGGCGGCGGCGACCAGGGCCGCGACGCCGAGGTCGAGGGTGGGCTCGGGGACCGGGGCGAAGAACGGCGAGTGGTTCGGCGCGACGCCGTCGGGCAGGCCGCCCATGCCGGTGGCCGTCGCAGCGTCGAAACCTGCGAAGAGCGCGGCGTCGAACCCGCCGAGGAACCAGAACACGAGCGGCACGCCGGCGGCGGTCGCCAGGTCGCCGACGTCCTCGGAGCCGGGCAGCGGCGGCAGGCTCACCACCTGCGGCCGACCGCCGGCCGCCTCCACGCGCGGACGCTCCGCCTCCAGCACCCGCTCGAGGACGGCGCGCGTGCGGGCCGTGGCGCCGGGGTCGTTCGCCGTGAGGTTGAAGGCGGCGACGTGCGCGTACTCGGGCGGATGCGGCGCCCCGGACGCCGCGGCCTCGGCGTCGACGATGCGGTGGATCGCGGCGAGGACGCGCTCGCGGACGCCGTCGTCGAAGGTGCGGACGTTGACGAGCAGCTCGGCCCGGTCGGGGATGACGTTCGCCTGCGTCCCGGCCTGCACGGACCCGACGGTGACGACGGCGGACTCGGTCGCCCCGACCTCGCGCGACACGATGCCCTGGAGCCGCAGCACCGTGGCCGCGGCCATGACCACCGGGTCGACGGTCGCCTCGGGGCTGGAGCCGTGCCCGCCCGCCCCGTGCATGGTGATGCGCAGCGAGTCCGCGGCCGCCATCGCGGTCCCCGGGGTCAGGCTGACCACCCCGACGGGCAGCGGCATGACGTGCTGGCCCAGCACGACGTCCGGCACGACGCCGATGCGGTCGTAGAGCCCGTCGGCGACCATGCGGCGCGCGCCCTCGCCGACCTCCTCGGCGGGCTGGAACAGGACGACGAGCGTGCCGGACCAGGCGTCCCGGGCCTCGGCGAGCGCGGCGGCGGCGCCGAGCAGGCAGGTGACGTGCACGTCGTGGCCGCACGCGTGCATGGTGCCGGACGTGCGGCCCTCCGGCGTCGTCGCGGTGTCGGTGGAGGCGTACGGCAGCCCCGTGCGCTCGGTCACCGGCAGCCCGTCCATGTCGGCGCGCAGCAGGACGCGCGGCCCGGCGCCGCAAGCGAGCACCCCGACGACGCCCGTGCCGCCGATCCCCTCGTGCACCTCGTAGCCCCAGCCGCGGAGCCGGTCGGCGACGATCCCGGCGGTGCGGTGCTCGGCGAACCCAAGCTCAGGATGGGCGTGGAGGTCGGTGTAGATGGCCGTCAGCTCAGACGTCGTCAGCGCGCTCATGGCCGCCATCGTGCCCCCGTCGGCGCGCCTCGACATCCGGTGAACGCCCGGTGTCGGCGGCAGTGCGCCCCGAGGCTGTGTGCAAGATCTCCACGTCGTCGTAAGGGTTTATTCAGGTCCGCGGTGCAGAATCGTGGCCATGACGTCAGCGACGACTTCGAAGGGCAAGACGACGACCCGTCTGGCCGCGGTGAGCCTCCTCGCCGTGACCATGATGCTGGGCGCGTGCTCCGCCCCCACCGAGGACGTCCAGTCGTTCATCGCCGGTGCCAAGAGCCAGGCCGAGGCCATCGACGTCGACCTCCAGCAGCTGCAGCACGCCACCGGCGTCCCCGCCGCCCTGCGCGGCTCCGTGACCGACGCGATCAGCTCCGCGCAGGCCGCGACCGACGAGGCGCGTGCCGCCCTCGCCCGGGCCGCCACCTCCGCCGACGGCGCCGTCGTCGCGCTGGAGGACGCGCAGGTGGCCCTCGAGGCCGCGTCCGCCGAGGTCCGGTACGTGACCGACGCCGCCCGGCAGAAGGGCGCGGGCGACGTCGCGGACCAGCTCTCCCGGCTCCAGGAGCAGATCGACGCCCTGCGCGGCGAGACGGAGAGCGCGGTCGCCTGACCGTCAGTCCGGGTCGCTCGGGTCCAGCGGCAGGTGATGGTCGAGGTTGACCACCCCGCGCCGCCAGTAGCCGGAGACCAGCACCTGCTCGGCGGGCAGGCCCAGCTCGCGCCGCAGGTGTCGGCGCACGGGCACCAGGTCACCGGCCTCGCCGAGCCCCACGAACAGCTCGTCGGGCCCCAGGGCGCCGAGGGAGCGCACGGCCTCCACGAGCTGCCCCGGGCCGTCGGTGCGGTAGAGGATCTCGACGGCCGCGCCGTCCAGCTCGTCCTCGACGTGCGCCTCGTCGACGTCGTCGCCGATCTCGACGATCGCCGTCACCGGCACGCCGGGCTCGACGGCGGCAGCCCAGCGGGCCAGGGCGGGCAGTCCTGTCTCGTCGCCGACGAGGGTGAGCCGCGCGATCCCCTCCGGCACCCCGGCGCTGCCCCGCGGTCCTGCGAGCACGACCTCGTCGCCCGGGGTCGCGCGGGCCGCCCAGGCGGACGCCGGGCCCTCGTCGCCGTGCAGCACCCAGTCGACGTCGACCTCGGCCACGCCGTCCACCGTCCGCGTCGCGCGGACCGTGAGGTCGCGGGAGATGGACACGACGCCGGCCGGGCGTTGCAGCCCGCCGTCCGCGGCGAGCGTCGGCGCGTGCAGCGCGCCGGTCGCCGGATCGGGCAGGAAGACCTTGACGTGGTCCTCCGGGCCGGGCGCCCGCAGCGCCGCCAGGGACGACGGCGCGGCGGGGTCCGCGCCGTCGACGTCGCGGAACGTGGTGCGCCGCAGGCTGCCGCTCAGCTCGCGCACGGCGTGCACGCGCACGCGGCGGGGGACGAGATCGAACCGGAGACGGGATCGCGTGAGCACGACTCGATTCCATCACGCAGGGCGGGCGTGTCCGCCCGCCCGGCCGCGAAGCCCGTGCACACTCGGTGCTGTGAGCCGTGCCGAGGGAACGAGGGCTGCGAAGGCGCGGCGCCAGCAGCTCATCGCCGACCTCGTCTCCCGCCGCGGCGAGGCGCGGCTCGGCGACCTGGAGGACGTGCTCGACTCGTCGCAGGTCACCCTGCGGCGCGATCTCCGCGACCTGGCGGCGCGCGGCGCCATCTCCTACGAGCGCGGCGTGGCGAGGGCGCGGCGGCGCCACACCCTCGAGCCGAGCTATGTCGAGAAGCTTCAGGTCGCGGCACGCGAGAAGGACCTCATCGGCAGAGAGGCGGCGGAGCTGGTGATGGACGGCGACGCTGTGATCCTCGGTCCGGGCACGACGACCCTGACGCTCGCCCGCCACCTGCGGGACAAGAACATCCAGGTCTGGACGAACTCGCTGCTCGTCGCCGAGGCGCTGGCCGACGCCGCCCCTGTCGACGTCCACCTCGCCGGAGGTGAGCTGCGTGGCTCCGTCCGCGCCGTCGTCGGGTCCCGCGCAGAACGGTTCTTCTCGGGTCTGCGCGCGCCCTTGGCGTTCCTCTCGGGGAACGGCTTCTCGCTGGAGCGCGGGCTCACCACGCCGAACGCCCACGTGGCCGACATCGACCGCGTGCTCGCCTCCGCGGCCCTCTCCGTGGTGGCCCTGGTCGACCACACGAAGGTCGGGCTGGAGTCGCTCCTGACCACGGTCCCCCCGTCCCGTGTCGCCCGCGTGGTCACGGACGAGGCCGCGAGCCCGGAGTTCGTCCAACAAGCCCGGCGGGCGGGGATCCGCGTCCACGTCGCGCGCAGCACGCGGTGACGCGCCCGGGCCGAGAACCTCCGACCCGAGCGCGCCCGCTGGTCAGTCGTCGACGGCCGTCGGCGGCAGGCTCGTCGCGCCGATCACCCGGACCCTGGGCATCGTGTGCGTGGCGACGTTCCCGTTGGCGTCGGTGGCGCGCACCTCGACGTCCCAGATGCCCGGGCGCAGGGCCACCGGACCGTCGTAGCGCTGCCAGCCGCCCCGCTGGGTGCGGTACTCCACGGCCTGGACCCCTGCGTCGTCGTCGGAGACGTCGAGGACGACCCGGGCACCCGAGAGGTACGACCCCGCAGGCCCCCGCCGACCCTGCACGCTCGCGTCGATCGTGGGAGCGACGTCGTCGTCCAGGCTTGCCGCACGCGCGTCGGACACCCGGTAGTCGCCGTTCCGGACGGCCCACAGCGACAGCACCGACCACGCGGCGTGCATCGCGACCCATTCCTCGCGCCCGGCGTACGTGTCGTCGTCACCTGCCACGTAGGTCCTGCCGTCGGCCGAGCGTGCCTGCATGGCGAGGGCGTCGCCACCGTGGAGCGGCAGCCAGTACCTGCCGTCCTTGCTCGCCGACCGGTCGACGCCGAAGGCCGCCGAGATCGCGTCGACCGCGACGAACTGGAGGCGCCGCGAGCTGCCCCAGTCGGTTCCTTCCGGGTAGTAGAGGGAGCCCGTGCCCTCCCGGTAGATCGTGCCGCCGGGTGCCTGATAGGGCGGCGCCGGGTAGTCGTGGTCCACGAGGTTTCCGTACATGAGCTCCATGTCGTGCAGCGCCGCACGCGGGGTCGGGCGTCCGGCAAGGGTCGACGTGGTGCCGGCGTACAGCTGTTGGACCATCGTCGCCATGTAGTCGGGATGCAGCAGGCCGTGGTTGTAGGCGCGCCCGTCCTCCTCGACGTTCCACCCCTGGACCCAGTCGTCCAGGGGGCGGCCGTTGACGACCGTGTCGTCGTGCACGTCCGACGGCTTGGCGTGCGCCGAGAGCAGCAGCTCGACGTTCTTCGTCATCCAGGCGTCGTGGCGGGGGTGGTCGGGCATCATTGCCGTCGCGACCTGCAGGAGCATGGAGTTCCAGGAGTTCTCCTCCGCCTTCGTGTCCCCTGGCGACAGGACCGTGCCGTCGGCCGCCGTCCAGTACGGGACGTCGTAGTGCACGAACCGGTCCGCCTCGGTCTCGACCATCATCCCGACCTGGCGCTGGTCCTCGGGTGCGAGGTCGTCCCACAGGAGCCAGGCCGCCTGTGCCGTCAGGGCTGCCCAGAGGGCGCCCTGCCAGCTGGTCGTGCCGCTCCAGCCCCCGGGCCGGTTCGCATAGTGGGCGTCGGCGAGCGAGGAGACGAGGCGCACCGTCCGGGCACGAGCCTCCGCCTCGGGCACACCCGTCACGTTCTCGTCGTACACCCCCGTGGCCAAGGACGTGGCGAGGGCGTCCGCCTCCGCGGCCACAGGCCGGATCTGGTGCTCGCCGGTGCCGCCGAAGGTGAGGTACCCGTCCGACGGCTGCGCCCCGAACTTCGTGCGCCACCACGTGGTGAGGGCGTACTCCGTGGAGTGGGTCAGGATCTTGGCGGGCACGGCGTCCACCCCGGTGAGCGGCTCGTCCCCGAGGCGGTCCCAGTCGATCGGGACGACCGTCCCGTCGGGCTGCGGGGGCGGGGGCGGCTCGCTGCCGTCGTGGAGCAAGGTGAACTCCTGGAAACGGGCGGGGACGACGGGGGCGCCCGCCGTGCCGCCCATGGCGAACAGACCGATCCGCAGGTGCTGGCCGGCCGGCACCGGCGTGCCGACCGGCGTCCAGGTGGTCCCGTCCGGCGAGTACATCCCGACGACCTCCGTGCCGTCGCTGACGAGCTTCAGCGAGAAGGTCGTGGGCCACTGCGCGAGCGGCTTGTCGACGGGGCCAGGGACCGACGGGGTCCCTCCCACCTCACGCAGGAAGAACACCCGCCCGTTCCCGCCCGTGCGGCCGGAGAACGCGAGCGACGCGTAGTTGCCGTCGTCCGTGTAGAGCACGAGCCCTGCCTGCTGACAGCACGTCGTCGGCGCGAGCTGGAGCGTCGTCGAGGCCTCCCAACGACCGTGGGTGGGTGCGTCCTGGAGCACGAGGTTCCGGGCTGTGTTCGTGCCGCCGTAGAGGTCGCCCGGGAGGGTGGCGATGGTGAGCGCCCCGTCAGCCAGCGACAGTCCCGCGTCGTCGGGCCGCACCCGATCCCACCGCCCTGCGTCGAGCGTCGTCCCGTCGAAGGTGTCGCTCCCGTCGGTGGGCAGCAACGGCCCGTCGTCGGCGGAGGCGACCGGCCCCGCCCCGAGGGTGGCGACGACCGCGAGCGCCGCACCCCATGCCACCACGATCCTGCTCGTCCTGGTCATCGTCGACCTCCACGCCGTCGTGTTCGTGGGCGCGATGCTAGCCAGAGGGGCGATCGACCCTGGGGGTGATCACCGAACGGCGATCAGGTGACCCGGACGGGCGCGGTCCGGGTCACCCGATGATCGACCACGGTGATCATCCCGTCAGGCGAAGAACGCCCGCAGGTCGGCGACGACGTCGTCGGGCACCTCCATGGCGGCGAAGTGGCCGCCGCGCGGGAACTCGGACCAGTGCTCGATGCGCGCGTTGTCGCGCTCGGCGAGGCTGCGGATGGTCTGGAAGTCGTCCTTGAAGACGGCGACGCCGATCCGTCCGGTGCTGACGACCGGCTCTGCGCCGGACCTCTGCTCGGCGTAGTGGTAGCGCGCCGCCGTGGCGTAGGTGTTGGTCAGCCAGTAGAGCGTGACCTGCGCCAGCACCTGGTCCGCGGAGACGAGCGACGTGCCGTTGCCGAAGTTCTCGAACAGCTCGGAGTACGCCAGCGTGCCGACGGGCGAGTCCGCCAGCGCGGCGCCGACGGTCTGCGGCCGGGAGGCGTTCATCGCGTTGTAGCCGCCCACCGACTGGAACCACTGCGCGTGGCCGAGGGCCGCGTACTCCTTCTCGCCGAAGTCGTCCATCTCCCCCGGCGCCCCGGTCGGGAAGGAGAACAGGTGCAGCACGTGCGCGCCGCGGAAGCCCTCGGGGTCCAGGACGGCGAGCTCGCGGCCGATCATCGCGCCGCCGTCGCTGCCGTGGATGCCGTACGAGTCGTAGCCCAGCCCGCGCATCAGCGCGTCGTAGGTGCGCGCGACCCGCGCCATCGTCCACTCCCCGCCGACGAGGGGCGTCGAGAAGCCGAAGCCCGGCATGGACGGGACGACGACGTCGAACGCGTCCTCGGCGCGGCCGCCGTGCGCGACCGGGTCCACGAGCGGGTCGATCATGTCGAGGAAGTCGAGCACCGACCCCGGGTAGGTGTGCGCCAGCAGGAGCGGTGTGGCGTCCGGGTGCGGCGAGCGCACGTGCAGGAAGTGCAGCGGCTGACCGTCGATCTCGGTGCGGAACGCGGGGTAGGCGTTCAGCCGCTCCTCCACCGCGCGCCAGTCGAAGGCCTTCCACCGCTCGACCATGTCGCGCAGGTAGGACTCCGGGGTGCCGTACTCCCAGGAGTCTCCGGGGGCGGCGGGGGCGAAGCGGGTGCGGTCGAGGCGCTCGCGCAGGTCGTCGAGGTCGGCCTGCGGCACGTGCACGGAGAAGGGCTGGAGCTCGAGGGTGGTCGCGGCGGGGGTCGTGGCGTTCATGGCGTGCTCCCGAGGTCGTGAGCCGGGCCTTCGCCCCAGCTCCTGAAACCCACGATAGGAAGGGTTCAGGAACGGTTCGTTCCTTTATTCTGGACGAGTTCTGACAAGTTCGTCGAGTGCGGGCACACCGGTCCGGGAGGTCGCGATGGGTTCTACGTCGGCACGGCTGCTGGCGCTGCTCGGGCTGCTCCAGTCCCGCCCGGACTGGTCCGGCGGCGAGCTCGCCCGCCGGCTCGACGTCACGGACCGCACGGTGCGGCACGACGTCGCGCGCCTGCGCGAGCTCGGCTACCCCGTCCACGCGGTCCGCGGGCCCGGCGGGCGCTACCGGCTCGGCGCGGGCGCCCGGCTGCCCCCGCTGCTGCTCGACGACGCGGAGGCGGTCGCGGTCGCCGTCGGCCTGCGCGCCGCGACCGCGACGGCCGGGTTCGAGGAGTCCGCGCAGTCCGCGCTCACCAAGCTGGAGCAGGTGCTGCCCGACCGGCTGCGCCGCCGCCTGGCCGCGATCCGCGACGCCAGCACCGCCGGCCCGGAGAACACCGGCTCCAACGTCGAGGACCCGGGCGTCGACGCGGGCACCCTGGCCGCCGTCGCCGACGCCGTCCGCGACCACCAGGGCCTGCGCGCCTTCTACCGGGACGAGCCCGTCGAGCTGGAGCCGTACCACCTGGTCTCCTGGCAGCGGCGGTGGTTCCTCGTCGCCCGGACCGTCGGGCCCGACGACGAGGCGTGGGCCCCGTACCGTCTGGACTGGCTGCGGCTCCGCACCCCCGGGGGCAGGCGTTTCCGGCCTGTGGCGTTCCCCGGCGACTTCTCGGAGTTCGTGGTGCGCGAGGTCGCCCGTACCGGCTGGGCCGTGCACGCCCGCATCACCGTGGACGCCCCGGCCGAGGAGGTGCTCGCCCGTATCAATCCCGCCGTCGGCACGGTCGAGGCCCTGCCGGACGGGCGCAGCGTCCTGGTCACCGGCGGGGACAGCGTGGAGGTCGTCGCCGTGTGGATCGGGATGCTCGGGCTCGACTTCCACGTCGCCGAGCCGCCGGACCTGGTGGAGCACCTGCGGCTGCTGTCGGCGCGGTACGCCCGTTCCACGAGCGGCTGACACCTCCCCCGGGGCGACCGGCCCCAGGTGCTGGCGCGACGGGCCACCGCTCCGCGAGACTGTGCCCGTGAGCGATCCGTACCAGCCGTACCAGCCGTACGAGCAGCCCGGCCGACAGACCGGCGAACAGTCCAGCCAGCAGACCGGCCAGCAGCCGACCCCGCAGGGCTACGCGCAGCCTGACCACGCCCAGGCGGGCTATCCGCAGGCCGGATATCCCCAGACCGGGTACCCGCAGGCCGGGTACCCCGGGTACCCGCAGGGTGCGTACCCGCCGCCGGGCGGGGGCTACCCGTACGGCTACGCGCCGGAGGACCCGGGCAAGACGATGGGCATCATCGGGTTCGTGCTGGCGTTCGTGTTCGCCCCTGCCGGGATCGTGCTGTCCGCCATCGGCCGGTCCCAGTCGCGCAAGGCGGGCTTCCCGCACCCTCTCGCCACGTGGGGGCTGTGGCTGTCGATCGCGTTCACGGCGATCTGGGTGCTCTACGTGCTCTTCTTCGTCGTCCTGCTCGGGGTCGGCCTGTTCGGCGCGGGCACGTACTCGGACTACTCGTCGGCACTGACGGTCTGATCAGGTCAGCACGCGCACGGGCGACCCCGCCGCCCAGGCGGCGACGTCCTCGGCCGCCTGGCCGTAGAACGTGCGGTACGTCGCCTCAGTGACGTACCCAAGGTGCGGGGTGAGCACGGTGCGCGGTGCGGAGCGCAGCGGGTGGTCGGCGGGCAGCGGCTCGACGTCGTACACGTCGAGCCCGGCCCCGCCGAGGCGCCCCTCGTGCAGCGCGGCGAGCAGGGCGTCCGTGTCCACGAGCGGGCCGCGGGACGTGTTGACGAGCACCGCGGCGGGCTTCATGCGGGCCAGGTCGACGGCACCGACGAGCCCGCGGCTGCGGTCACTGAGCTTGTAGTGCACGGTGACGACGTCCGCCGTCGCGAACAGCTCGTCCTTCGCGACGGCGCGCACGCCTGCCTCGGCGGCCCGCGCCGCGTCCAGGTGCTGGCTCCAGGCGACCACGTCCATGCCGAACGCGAGCCCGATCCGCGCCACCTTCGCCCCGATCCGCCCGAGCCCGACGACGCCCAGCCGACGCCCCTCCAGGTCGCCGCCCACGGTGTGCTGCCAGCCGCCGTCGCGCAACGCCCGGTCTTCGGCGGGCACGTGCCGCAGCAGCGCGAGGATCAGCGCCCACGTGAGCTCGGGAGTGGCGTTCGTGGGTGAGTCCGTGCCGCACACGACGACCCCGTGCGCCCGGGCGGCGTCGAGGTCGATCGACGCGTTCTGCCGCCCGGTCGTCACCAGGAGGCGCAGGTCGGGCAGCCGCGCCAGCCGTGCGGCGGTGAACGGCGTGCGCTCCCGCATCGCCACCACGACGTCGTACCCGGCGAGCGCCGCGACCACCGCGTCGTCGTCGGGCAGCGGTTGGTCGACGAACGCGACGTCGGCCCCCATGTCGGCCCCCATGGCCCCCCAGTCCGCGAAGCGGTGGGCGACCTGCTGGTAGTCGTCCAGGACGGCGACGTGCATCGTCGACCTCCGTGATCGGTCCCGCGCCCGGCTCATGCCGGCTGCGCCACGGCGAGGTTCGCCTCGCCCACGAGCTCCAGCAGCCGGGCGGCCGTGGGCTCGGCGGTCGGGGAGGCGATCGCGGCGACCACCCACTCCGGCGTCCCCTGGGCGGGGAGGTCGAGCACGGCGAGCCCGGCGGCCTGCGGCTTGGCCGCGACGTGCTGCGGGACGACGGCGATGCCGAGGCCGCGCTGCACGAAGTCGAGGAGGGTGTGCACGTCGTCGACGCTCATCCGCACCCGGCGCTCGAGCCGGCGCGCGGCGAACGCGCCGTCCACCAGCCGGCGGATGGCCCACGGCTCGCGGAAGTCGACGAAGTCCCGGTCGGCGAGGTCCTCCCAGTCCACCGCGGGCGCTGCGGCGAGCGGGTCGGTCGCGTGCGTCAGCACGACGATCGGCCGCCGGCCGAGCTCGAGGCGGCGCAGCGCGCCGAGGTGCTCGGTGGCGGCCACGAACGCGACGTCGAGGACGCCGGCGCGCACCTGCGCGGTGAGCTCGCGGGAACCCGCCTGGGCGAACTGGACGTCGACGAGCGGGTAGCGGAGGCGGAACCGTTCGAGCAGGGGCGCGACGTCGACCACTCCCAGGCACTGCTCCGCGCCGAGCCGCAGCCGGCCCGACAGCTGGTGGCTCGCGCGCACGACGGCGTCGTGCCCGGCGGACGCCTGCGCGAGCATGCGCCGCGCGAACGGCAGCAGCGCGCGGCCCGCGTCGGTGAGCGCGACCTGGCGCGTCGTGCGCACGAACAGCTCCGCGCCGAGCTCCCGCTCGAGGGTGCGGATCGCGGCGGACAGCCCGGACTGCGTCACCCCGCACAGCGCCGCCGCCCGCGTGAAGTGGCCCTCGTCCGCGACCGCGACGAGGTACTCCATCTGCCGCAGCTCCATTGATCGCTCCCGGTGCTGGAACCCATGAGACCTAGTTGTTGGACTCATCAACCGTGACCTTCCTATCGTCGGAGGCACCGACGACACAAGGAGAGCCGTGGAAGCTCGCACGATCGGAACCCAGACCGTCAGCGCGATCGGGCTCGGCGGCATGCCGATGTCCATCGAGGGCCGCCCCGACGAGGGCCGCTCCGTCGCCACGATCCATGCGGCGCTGGACGCCGGGATCACGCTCGTCGACACCGCCGACGCGTACCACCTGCACGCCGACGAGGTCGGCCACAACGAGGAGCTCATCGCCCGCGCGCTGCGCTCCTGGGGCGGGGACGCGTCCGCCGTCCTGGTCGCGACCAAGGGCGGTCACCTCCGTCCCGGCGACGGCGCGTGGACGCAGGACGGGCGGCCCGAGCACCTCAAGCAGGCCGCCAAGGCGTCGGCCCAGCGCCTCGGCGTCGAGGCGATCGGGCTCTACCAGTTCCACCGTCCCGACCCCGCGGTGCCTTACGCCGAGTCGATCGGCGCGCTGGTCGAGCTGCTCGACGAGGGCGTCATCGTCCAGGCCGGCATCTCGAACGCGAGCGTCGCGCAGATCGACGAGGCGAACGAGGTGCTCGGCGGGCGCCTGGCGTCCGTGCAGAACCAGTTCTCGCCCGCGTTCCGCTCCAGCCTCGCCGAGCTCGAGCACTGCGCCGCCCTCGGCGTCGCGTTCCTGCCGTGGTCGCCGCTCGGCGGCATCCGCCGCGCCGGCGAGCTCGGCACCGCGCACGCCGCCTTCGGCCGCGTGGCCGAGCGGCACGGCGTGGGCCCCCAGCAGGTCACCCTCGCGTGGGAGCTGGCGCTGGCGCCCGTCGTCGTGCCCATCCCCGGGGCCTCCCGGCCCGCGAGCATCGAGGACTCCGCGCGCGCCGTGGACCTCGTCCTCACCGCCGACGAGCTCGCCGAGCTCTCGGGCTCCTGAGCCCGGCCCACCACCCGACCCCACCTCTCCCCGATCGAGGAGGATCCATGAGAACCGTCCCCCTGGGCTCCAGCGGACGCCAGGTCCCGAACGTCGTGCTCGGCCTCATGCGCATTCAGCAGATGGACGACGACGCCGTCCGCGAGCTCGTGCGCACCGGCCGCGACGCCGGCATCGACTTCGTCGACCACGCCGACGTGTACGGCGAGGAGCTGCACGGCTGCGAGCGCCGCTTCGCGGAGGCCATGCAGCTGACGCCGTCCGAGCGCGAGCAGCTCACCATCCAGTCCAAGGCCGGCATCGTGCGTGAGGGGCCGTACTTCGACTTCTCGTACGAGCACCTGGTCGAGTCGGTCGAGGGGTCCCTCACCGCGCTGGGCACCGACTACCTCGACGTGCTCCTGCTGCACCGCCCGGACGCGCTCGTGGAGCCGGACGAGGTGGCGCGCGCGTTCGACGACCTGGAGTCGTCGGGCAAGGTGCGCGCGTTCGGCGTCTCCAACCACACGCCGGGGCAGATCGAGCTGCTGAGGCGCTCGGTGCGGCAGCCGATCGTCGCGAACCAGCTGCAGCTGTCGATCACGCACGCGCCGATCGTGGCGCAGGGCGTCGCGGCCAACATGGCGGGCGAGGACCAGTCGCTCACCCTCGACGGCGGCGGCATCCTCGACTACTGCCGCCTGCACGACATCACCGTGCAGGCGTGGTCGCCGTTCCAGGCCGGGTTCTTCACCGGGGTGTTCCTGGGCTCGGACGACTACCCCGAGCTCAACGCGGTGATCGACCGGCTGGCGGCGAAGTACGACGTGCCGCCCATCGCGGTCGCCGTCGCCTGGATCACGCGCCACCCCGCGGGCATGCAGGTGGTGCTGGGCACGACGACGCCCGAGCGCGTCGCCGGTGCGGCGCAGGGTTCAGACCTCCCGCTCACCCGGGCCGAGTGGTACGAGCTGTTCCGCGCTGCCGGGTACCGGGTGCCCTGACGTCGGCGAGCGGGTGCGGCCGGCCGGCCGCACCCGCAGCCCCGAGGTCCGCATACGCTCTCGCAACATGATCTGGTGTGGGCTGCGGGGATGACTGCACCCGCACCCGCGCCCGCCCCCCGGCGACGGACCGCCCTCGTCCTGCTGTTCGCGGCGTACCTCGTCCTCCTCGGCTGGCTGGTCCTGTGGAAGCTGGGGACGCCATGGGTCGGCGAGGCGGGAATGCGCGTCGTCAAGCTGGTCCCGTTCGTCGCCACGGCGAGCGCGGGGGCCAGCGACCCGGTCGAGATCGCCCTGAACCTCGTGATCTTCCTGCCGTTCGGCGTCTACCTGGGGCTCCTCGCCCCGTCGTGGCCGTGGTGGCGGTCCGCGGGCGTGCTCGCGGGGGCGAGCCTGGCCCTGGAGGTCGGCCAGTACGTGCTGGCCGTCGGCAGCACCGACGTCACCGACGTCGTCGTGAACACCGCGGGCGGGCTGGCCGGGCTCGCCGTCGTCGCCTTCGCGCGACGGCGGCTGGCCGCCCGCACCACCGTCGTCCTGTCGCGGTGGTGCGTTGCCGGGACCGTGCTCGCCGTGCTCGCGGTGGGGCTCTTCGTCGCCTCGCCCGTGCGCCTGAACGGCCCGCCGCCCGGTGATGTCGCGATCGCCTGCCGAGGCCCGGTGGCAGACAGGCACGGATCACCGTGCGCAGGTCAGGCCCGCGCGACGTCACGCAGTGCGCTCACCTCCAGGACCGCGGCCGAGATGCTCGCGCCGAGCTGACGGAGATGCTCGTGGTCGAGCACCTCCACGCCGTCGAGGTACTCGCGCCGTTCGTGCTCGGCCGAGGCGATGCGCCAGAGGACGACGACCAGACGATGTCGTGCGTCGTTGGGCCACCGCTCGCTCTCGCGGATCGTCGCAACCAGGTCGGCGTCCTCGGCGACGACCCGGCTGCGAGTCGCCTCTGGAACGTCGAGCTCACGGATCTCCCGGGCGATGCGCATCGCGCCCTCCCGCGTCATCATGAGTCCCCCGATTGCCATCAGCATGCAGGCCATGACAAGGCCGAACACCGGCGCGGGGTCCATTCCCAGAGCCGCCGCGGCACCGAGAACGGCGGGCACGGCCGCGCAGGAGGCGACGCTTGCCGCCCGCGCCCCGAGGAACCGTCGGCGGGCGACGCGGTCGACAGCGGCGAAACCCGCAGCCAGCCCGTCGACCTCGTCGCTCCCGGTCTCGGGGTGGACGACGAAGGCGTACCGGCCGAGCGCCGCCTCCATCTCTTCCACCAAGGAGCCCGCGAAAAAACGGCGGAGCTCGATGACGGCCCACGAGAACGCGACGATGCGTCCGGGGCGCGGCACCAGCCAGCCGTGTTGCACGACGGGATCCTAGGGCGCCGGGCACGGGAGGCCGGGTGTCCACGACCGGCACGAATCACCTTGCGGTCCTTGAGAGAATGGGACGTCGTGAGCACCGAGCCCAGCCCCGCACCGCAGTCGTCGTCGGACGACGGCGGTGCGCGTCGTCCCCGTCGACGGGGCCGCGGCCGCGGCCAGGGGCGCGGGAACGCCTCGGCGAACGGGCAGGGCGGGCGCCGCCAGGGCCCGCGCCGGGTGAGCCGGGAGGCGCTGGAGAAGGCCGCCGCGCTGCGCGCCGCCGTCGAGGTGCCGCCCATCGTCTATCCCGAGCAGCTGCCGGTCTCGGCGCGCCGGGACGACATCGCCGCCGCGATCCGCGACCACCAGGTCGTCGTCGTCGCGGGCGAGACGGGCTCCGGCAAGACGACGCAGCTGCCGAAGATCCTGCTGGAGCTGGGCCGCGGCCGGAAGGGCCAGATCGGGCACACGCAGCCGCGGCGGATCGCAGCGCGGAGCGTCGCCGAGCGGGTCGCGGAGGAGCTCGGCACCGAGCTGGGCGGCGTCGTCGGCTACCAGGTGCGGTTCACGGACACGTCGTCGTCCGACACGCTCGTGAAGGTCATGACCGACGGCATCCTGCTGGCGCAGATCCAGCGGGACCCGGACCTGCTCGCCTACGACACGATCGTCATCGACGAGGCGCACGAGCGGTCGCTCAACATCGACTTCCTGCTCGGCTACCTGTCGCGGCTGCTGCCGCGGCGGCCGGACCTCAAGCTGGTCATCACGTCCGCGACGATCGACTCCGAGCGGTTCGCGGCGCACTTCTCGCCGTCGCACCTCGCCGAGATCGGCGGCGCGCCCGAGGCCGTGGTCGACGTCCTGCCCGACGCCGCGCCCGTCGTCGAGGTCACGGGCCGCACCTACCCGGTCGAGATCCGCTGGCGCCCGCTCTCCCCCGACACGGACCCGGACGCCCCCGCCAAGAAGAAGGGCGAGGAGAAGGACCTGGTCACGGGCATCGTCGAGGCCTGCGACGAGCTGATGCGCGAGGGGCCCGGCGACATCCTCGTGTTCCTGTCCGGCGAGCGGGAGATCCACGACGCCGAGGACGCGCTCGAGGGGCACCTCAAGGACCGGGTGCGCGACGCGAAGCGCCCCGACCACGTCGAGATCCTGCCCCTGTACTCGCGGCTGTCGGCGGCGGAGCAGCACCGCGTCTTCCAGTCGCACCCGGGACGGCGGATCGTGCTGTCGACGAACGTCGCGGAGACGTCCCTGACGGTGCCGGGCATCCACTACGTCGTCGACCCGGGCACGGCGCGCATCTCGCGCTACTCCAAGGCGACGAAGGTGCAGCGGCTGCCGATCGAGCCGATCAGCCAGGCGTCCGCGAACCAGCGCTCCGGGCGGTCCGGGCGTGTGGCGGACGGCGTCGCGATCCGGCTCTACTCCGAGGACGACTTCCTCGGCCGGCCGGAGTTCACGGAGCCAGAGATCCTGCGCACGTCGCTCGCCTCCGTGCTGCTGCAGATGATCTCGGTCGGCGTCGTCTCCACGCCCGACGACGTGGCGCGGTTCCCGTTCGTCGAGCCGCCGGACACGCGGGCCGTGCGCGACGGCGTGCAGCTGCTCGCCGAGCTGGGCGCGCTCGAGACGAGCGACGGCGCGACGCGGCTCACCGAGGTGGGCCGCACGCTCGCCCAGCTCCCGATGGACCCGCGCCTGGCGCGCATGATCATCGAGGGCGCCCGGCGCGGCGTCGCGCGCGAGGTCGCGATCATCGCGGCCCTGCTGTCGATCCAGGACCCGCGCGAGCGCCCGGCGGAGTCCCGCGCGCAGGCCGACCAGCTGCACGCCCGCTTCACGGACGCGAGGTCGGACTTCCTCACCGCCCTGAACCTGTGGGAGTACGTGCGCGGCCAGCAGCACGAGCTGGGGTCGTCCGCGTTCCGGCGCCTGTGCAAGGCCGAGTACCTCAACTTCCTGCGCATCCGCGAGTGGCAGGACGTCGTCGCGCAGCTGCGCGAGATGTCCAAGCCGCTCGGCATCGACATGCGCTATACCCCCACCCGCCCCGCGCTCGACACGCCGTCCGACCCGTCTTCGGGCGTGCTCGGATCCGGGGCGGACGCCGACCTGAAGCACGTCTGGGACGACGACACCATCCACCGGTCGCTGCTCGCCGGGCTGCTGTCGCAGATCGGCATGCAGGACACCGGCGAGATCAAGGCGTCGTCGGTGGCGCACCTGCGCGGCGAGGCCCGTGCCCGCGCGCTGCGGCAGGCCGCCAAGCGCGCGCGCAACGAGTACGTCGGGGCCCGCGGTGCCCGGTTCGCGATCTTCCCCGGCTCCCCGCTGAGCAAGAAGCCGCCGGAGTGGATCATGGCCGGCGAGCTCGTCGAGACGTCCCGGTTGTGGGCGCGCGACGTCGCCCGCATCCAGCCCGAGTGGGCCGAGGAGCTCGCCGGGCCGCTCGCCAAGCACACGTACTCCGACCCGCACTGGTCCACCAAGCAGGGCGCGGCCATGGCCACGGAGAAGGTGCTGCTGTACGGCGTGCCGATCGTCGCGGACCGCCCCGTGCTCTTCGCCAAGGTGGACCCGGAGGCCGCACGCGAGATGTTCGTGCGGCACGCCCTCGTCGAGGGGCAGTGGACCACGCACCACCGGTTCTTCGCCGAGAACCGCCGCCTCCTCGCGGAGGCGGAGGAGCTCGAGGCGCGCTCCCGGCAGCGGGGGCTCGTGGCCTCGGAGGACGACCTGTTCGCGTTCTACGACGAGCGCGTGCCCGACGACGTCGTCAGCGCCGCCCACTTCGACCGGTGGTGGAGGTCGGCGCAGCGCGAGACGCCCGACCTGCTGACGTTCACGCTCGACCAGCTCGTCGACGCCGACGCCGTCGACACGTCCGAGTTCCCCGAGACCTGGACGCAGGGCGAGGTGACGCTGCCGCTGACGTACCAGTTCCAGCCGGGGTCGGCGGCCGACGGCGTCACGGTGCACGTCCCGCTGTCGATCCTCAACCGGGTGGCCCCCGAGGGCTTCGACTGGATGGTGCCCGGCCTGCTCGACGAGCTCTGCGTGGCCACGATCAAGTCCCTGCCGAAGGCGGTGCGCGTGCAGCTCGTGCCCGCGCCCGACGTCGGCCGCGCCGTCGCCGGCTGGTTGCGCGAGCACACCCCGGCGTGGCAGGACATGACGCGTGCCGGCGACATGGCCGAGCCGTTCCACGTCGCGTTCAGCCGCGCCGTGCGGGCCCTGCGCGACGTCGTCATCCCGGACGACGTGTGGGACGCCGAGCGCGTCGAGCGGCTGCCCGCGCACCTGCGCATGACGTTCCGGGTCGAGGACGCCGCGCCCGCGCCGGCGAACGGTGCGGCGAAGGGCAAGGGCCGCGGCAAGGGGAAGGGCCGCCGTCCCGCCCCGGAACCGCTCGACGAGTCCAAGGACCTGCTGTCCCTGCAGAAGCGGCTCGCCGCGCAGGCCGAGGCCGCCGTGCGCGCGGCGGTGAAGGGCGCCGTCGGGCTCGCGCTCGAGGAGGCCCGGCGGACCGCGGGGTCGCCCGCCCCGGCGGCCCCCGTGCCGGGACGTCCCGCACCGCGCACGGCCTCGCCGTCGCCGTCCGCCACGGGGGGCGCGAGCTCTGTCGTGCCGGAGCAGACGGGTCTCGTGACGTGGCCGGAGGGTCTGCCCGACGGGCGCATGCCCGACGCCGTGTCGACCGACCTGGGCGGCGGGGTGGTCGTGAAGGGCTACCCGGCGCTGGTCGAGGAGGAGGACGCGAGGCGCAAGCCGTCCGTCGCGCTGCGCGTCCTCGCCGACGCGTCCGGCCGCGACACCGCGCACGCACGCGGGGTGCGGCGGCTGCTGCTGGCGGAGACGGCGCTGCAGACGGGGCGCGTGACGTCGCGCTGGACGTCGAGGCAGTCCCTGACGCTCGCAGCGGCCACGTACCGGAACACCGACGCCCTGGTGGCCGACCTCCAGCTCGCCGCCGTCATCGCGCTGACCAGCCCGGACGTGGAGAAGGCACCCGGCACGCCCACCGGTGGCCCGGTCGCCGCGCAGGTGCGGGACGCCGCGTCGTACGCCGCCGCGCGGACCTTCGTGCACCGGCACCTGGAGGACGAGGTGCACCGGGTCGTCGGGCACGTCGTCGCCGCGCTGTCGGCGTGGCGCACCGTCGAGGGCGAGGTGCGCGCGTCGTCGTCCCTCGCGCTGCTGAACACGCTCCAGGACATCCGCGACCACGTCGCCGGGCTGGTCCAGGACGGCTTCGTCGCGCAGACACCGCCGCGGCGCGTGCCGCACCTGGTGCGCTACCTGCGCGCGGCGTCGTACCGGCTGGAGAAGGCGCAGACCAACCCGGCGCGCGACGCCGAGCTCGCCTGGCGCGTGCACGACGTCACCGAGGCCTACGACAAGGCTCGCGCCGCCTACGCCGCAGGCCCCGCCGACCCGGACCGGGCGGCGGAGCTCGCCGACGTGCGCTGGCTGATCGAGGAGCTGCGGGTCTCGCTGTTCGCGCAGCAGCTCGGCACCGACGGCGCCGTCAGCGAGAAGCGCATCCGCAAGATCCTCAGCCCTGGCGGCTGGTGACGGCCGGCCGGTCGCCGACGGACGCCCGGCGCGAGGCCGGCGCCTCCGTGAGCAGCAGCGCGCCGGTGACGACGAGGGCGAGCGCCGTCAGGCCGTGGACCGCCAGCGCGGTGACGGTGGAGCCGCCGGTCGAGAGGATGAGGGCGGCGTCGGCGACCGGGACCAGGGCCCAGATGCTGAGCACCCAGCCGAGCGCGCGCCGCTGCCCGGAGAGCAGGAGCGCGAGCGGGACCAGCCCGGACGCGAGGTCACGGGCCCCCTTGGTGGCCAGGAAGGCCGCCGCGTCGCCCTCGGGCCAGACGGCCATGCCGAACGACGGCGCGGTGGCCGCGGGGAAGAAGAGGTAGCTGACGCCGACGTAGCCGATGCCCACGGCGAGCAGGACGGTGAGGCCCGTGGCCAGGTGCCGGCGCATCAGGCCCGGCCCCCGCGGGAGAGCGGGCCGAGCACGCGGACGGCGGCGCGGGTCACCGGCGAGGTGGGCCGCATGACGTCGCGGTACCGGTGCAGCACGCCCGCCAGCCCGACCATGCTCGCCCGGTCCTCGCGGTGCAGGCGGTCCATGTCCGTGAAGAACGCCTCGACGCGGCCGGCCGGGGTGCTGAGCCAGCGCAGGACGGCCGGCTCGTCGCCCGGGTTCCACATGTGGTGCGCCGTGCCGCGCGGGACGACGAACGACTCGCCGGCGGAGTAGTCCTGCTCGTGGTCCGCGAACCCGACGCGGACGGTGCCGGCCAGCACCGTGAACGACTCGGCGTGGTGCGGGTGCACGTGCTTCGGCGGGCGCTCCCCGCGCGGCGCGTAGGTGGCCTCGACCTCGAAGCGGTCGGGGGTGCTCTCCAGCACCCGGATGGACTCGGACCCGTTGAGCGTGAGTGTCGCAGACATTGCTTCTCCTCAAGTTGCTTGTGTGCGAGTTACTTGAGCCGAAGGTAGAGCACAAGTAACTCGTGCGCAAGGTAAACTGGCGAGGTGGACGACAACGACCGCATCGACGCCCTCGTGCAGCAGTGGGCCGACCAGCGCCCCGACATCGACCGGGACACGATGTCCCTGCTCGCGCGGCTGACCCGCGCCGCCGAGCTGGTGAACGACCGGACGGACCGGCTCGCCGGGGACTACGGCGTGAACCGCGGGGACGGCGACGTCCTCTTCGCCCTGCGACGGTCCGGCGAGCCGTTCCGCCTCTCCCCCACCAGCCTCGCGCGCGCCCTGCTCATGACCACCGGGACGATGACGGGGCGCCTCGACCGGCTGGAGAAGCGCGGCCTGATCGTCCGCGTGCCGAGCGCGCACGACCGCCGCAGCCTCGACGTCGAGCTGACCGCAGAAGGCCGCCGCCTCGTGGACGAGGCCGTCACGAAGCACACCGCCGGCCAGCAGGAGGCGACCTCCGCGCTCACCGCCAGGGACCGCGCCGACCTCGAGCGCGTGACACGCAAGCTGATCGCGCACCTCGCCTCCGGCTGAACCTCGCCGCCGGCTGCCGCCCGGGCGGCTCAGCAGGCGTCGTACACGTACCCGTCCTCGCCTGCGGCGACCAGGTCCCGGTCGCGCAGGACCGTGAGCGGCGCGCGGTCGTCCAGGGCGCACACGTCGTCGAACGTCATCCGCGCCGCGTGGAGGGCGTCCGGGTACTCCACCTGCAGCACGTGGTCGCCGTAGACGTCGGTGTACGCGGCGCACTCCGACCACACGGCGCACTCCTCGGTGACGGCGAGGTCGAAGCCGAGGTCGTCGCGCGCGACGCGGGTGATCTCGGCGGCGTTCTTCTGCGCGACGGCGAGCCCGGACCGGTGCGCGAGGTCCACGTAGGCCCGGGCGAGGGCGCGCGCGCCCGCCTCGTCGATCGCGGCGAACCGCGTCCAGGTGTCGAGGTTGTCGATCTCCACGCCGTCGAACCCGGCGTCGGCGCACCCGGTGACGACGGGCCCGAGCACGTCGAGGATCGCCGCGCGCTGCGCCGCGGTCGACGGGTCGAGCACGTGCTCGTCCGGCCAGTCCGGGTCGACGACGAGGGCACCGCCCCCGTCGTGCAGCAGCAGGTCGTCGCGCCCGGCCCAGAGGTCGTCCTCGCCGGGCTGCGTCTGGAAGCCGTTGACGTAGCAGAGGTTGTACGCGCCAGGCAGCGGGTCGGCCGTCGCGTCACGCACGACGACGTCGATCGCCGTCGCGCCCGGCCCGGTGTCCACGGCGTCGTACGCGCCGCCGAGCTGGTAGTCGAGCACGCCGGTCGTGGGCGGCAGCAGCACCGGGGCGGGGGCCGTCGTCGTCGGGGAGGGCTCGGGCGACCGGGACGCCTCGCCGGGGGCGGCGCAGGAGGCTGCCGCGAGCGCCAGCAGGGCCGTGAGCAGGGCGGTCGTGGCACGCACTCCCCGAGTATCACCTGGCCGTGCCGGACGGGGCGCGCCTACGGTCGGGCCATGCCGTTGCACGACGACGAGGTCCCCGTCACTCCCGACGACGTCCGCCGCCTGGTCGCGGCGCAGCACCCCCGCTGGGCGGGGCTGCCGGTGACGCCGGTGCAGGAGTTCGGCACCGACCACCTGCTGTTCCACCTGGGCGACGAGCTCGTGGCGCGGATGCCGAAGACCGCCTGGGCCGGGGAGCACGCGCTGGCCGACGCCCGATGGCTGCCGCGCCTGGCGCCGCACGTGCCGTTGACGGTGCCCGCACCGCTGGCGGTGGGCGACCCGGACGACGACTACCCGTTCCACTGGTCGGTGGTGCCCTGGGTCCCGGGCGCCGCGATCGCGGACCCGCTCGACCCGGGCGCCGCGCCGAACCTCGACCTCGGGCCCGCCGCGACGGACCTCGGCGCGTTCGTCGCGGCGCTGCGCGGCGTCGACCCGTCGGACGGCCCGGTCAAGGACGGCACGGGTCGCGGCGTGCCGCTCGCCCGCCTCGACGCGGACGTCCGGCGCGCCACCGACGAGTGCGGCGACCGCGTCGACCGCGGCGCCGTCCTGCGCGCCTGGGACGCCGCGCTGGAGGCGGCGGCCGACCCGGTGCCGGGCACGTGGTTGCACGGCGACCTCATGCCCGGCAACCTGCTCGCATCAGGCCGCCGCCTCACCGCCGTCATCGACTGGGGCGCCCTCGGCGTCGGCGACCCGGCGGCCGACCTGCCGCCCGCCTGGTGGCTCTTCTCCGGCCGCGACCGCGACGTGTTCCGCGAGGCCGCCGGCGCCGGCCCCGGCGGCGACCTGGACGACGGCGCCTGGGCGCGCGGGCGCGGGTGGGTGCTGGTGCAGGGCGTCATCGCGCTGCCGTACTACTGGGACCGCTGGCCGGAGTTCGCGCGGGCGTCCCAGCGTCGCGTGGCGGCGGCCGTCGCCGCCGACGACGGCCCTTGAGGGGCCGCTTGCGCAGGGCACGTCACCGGGTCTCGGCGGGGAACACCTCCGCGAACGCACCGGTGACCCGCAGCTCGAGCCCGTGGCCGTCGTCGGCAAGACCTCCGACCCGCTCGACGCGACCGTCCGGCGCCCAGTAGTACACGTCGCCGCTCAGCACACCGCCCGGGTGGAACATCTCGGGGTCGTTCACGAAGGTGGCGGTGAAACGGAGCAAGGCGTTGACCGACGCGATGCTCTCCACGCCGTCGAACACCGTGTAGAGGATCGTGTGCCGGTCGGGAACGCTGAACAGGAGGCCTTGGTCCGCGGGCCCGATCTCCGGGAGCAGTGCCCGGAAGTTCCCGGCCCGCGCCGCGACGAAGAGCGACTCTCCCGTGAGGATCCGCACACGGACGCTCAGCGCGGCGTTCTCGTCGACGGGTTCGGCGTCGGTGTTGCGCTGCCCCTGGGCGAACAGCTCCTCCACGGGGACCGGAAGCTTCGCGAGAACCTCCGCGCTGATCGTCGTGACGGTGTGCGGGTAGTCGACGCACAGCGCTGTCACCAGGCCCTCGGCGAACGGCCGTGCGTACGACAGGTCTCCAGGTCTCGGACAGTCCATGTCGGCGCTGGAGAAGAGGCGTGTGCGGATCCGCGTCAGGAGCTCGTCCACCGGGAGGTCCTCCGGTTCCGCCGCCCGCAGCCCGGCGATCACACGGTCGACGTGCTCGCCCACGAGGTCGGCCCAGGCCCGACGCGGCTCGTCCTCGCAAGTCCGCACGATGTTGTACAGCGGGAGCACGGAGCCGTCCGCCGCCCTGAGCACTGCCGTCTCGATGTCGTCGGCGCCCTCGACCACCGTCTCGACGCCCCGCGTGGCCAGTGCCTCCCGGGCGAGACGCGCGACGGCGACCAGCGCAGGCTCGCCCCGCCTCGAGGCCCCTCTCCTGAACAGCGCCATCGCCGTCTCCTCTCGTCGTGCGCACACGGTAGCGAAACCCCGCAGCCAGGCCGTCCCCGAGTCCGGGGATCAGGGTCCTCGCTCAGGGTCGAACGGGGGGAGAACCCGATACCGAGCGCGCGGGGCCGCTCGTACCGTCGAAGCATGACCACACCGACCTCGACCCCGTACGTCCAGCCCGTCCCCGCCCCGAGGCGCAAGATGTTCCGCCCGAAGCACGGCCGCGTGCTCGGTGGCGTGTGCGCCGGCATCGCCGACTACCTCGGCTGGGGCCGCGGCCTCGTCCGCGTCCTCACCGTGGCGTCGGTCCTCATCCCCGGACCGCAGGTGCTCGCGTACCTCTTGCTGTGGATCCTCATGCCCGACGAGGAGAAGGCGCTGCGCGCCGCCTGACCGTGTTCTCGGACCCCGCTCCCGACCCCGAGGAGGAACCGTGCACCTCACCGTGGAACGAGGCGACATCACCGCTGTCGCCGTCGACGCGATCGTGAACGCCGCGAACTCGTCGCTGCTGGGGGGCGGCGGGGTCGACGGCGCCATCCATGCCGCCGCCGGCCCGCGCCTGCTCGACGCCTGCCGCGAGCTGCGCGCCACCACCCTGCCCGACGGGCTGCCGGTCGGCGACGCCGTCGCCACCCTGGGCTTCGACCTGCCCGCACAGTGGGTCGTCCACACCGTCGGCCCTGACCGGCACCGTGGGCAGACGGACCCCGCGCAGCTCATGTCGTGCTTCGCCCGCTCGCTCGACGTCGCGGCGGACGTGGGTGCCCGGACCGTCGCGTTCCCCGCCGTCAGCGCGGGCGTCTACGGCTGGGCCGCGGACGACGTCGCCCAAGCCGCCGCGCACGCCGTCCGGCGCTGGGACGACCTCAATCCCGCGGCCGTCGACCAGGTCCGCTTCGTCCTGTTCAACGACGCCGTCCTCACCGCGTTCGAGGACGCGTTCGCCGCTGCCTGACCTACCATCGCGGTTGTCCACAGGTCGCCGTCCGAGAACTTGTCGAAGCGGAGCCTCGGGGAATCGGTCAACCACAACCGCAGCTGATCTGGGACGATACGGAGATGGACCGCCCTCGGACGACAGCCCCAGCCTGGCATGCCGCGGTCACGCTGGGCGCGGGCTTGGTCGCATCGGCGGGCGCATCGCTGGCACTGGCGGCCGGCTACGCCGCAGACCTCAACACGGGCGACGAGCTCGGCCACCCGTACGACTTCGCCGGGTCGCTGTTCGTCCTGGGCGGCATCGCCTACGTGGCCGCGCTGTTCTGGCGTTGGCGGCTTGGTGAGATCGACGTCGCGCGCTGGATCGTGTGGTCGGTCGTCGCGTCCGTCGCCCTGTTCGTCCTGCTTTCCCTCTCCCTGAACGAGACGATGTCGTACTGACGCCGGCCCCAGCTCGCGTGGAAATCCGAGGCGAGGGCGCAACTGGCTCTGCCAGGATCGGCACGTGCGCCCTTCGGAGACCTTCGTCCGCGTCCAGGCGACCTACTGCGGCCGCCTCGGGGTCGAGGTGGGCATCTTCGTCGCCGTCGACCACTTGCGGCGCGCCGGCCTCCTGACCGCGCGGGAGGAAGCGGACTACCTCGACGTCGACGACTGGTTCACCGAGCACCTCCCGAACCCGGACTTCTACGGCGACGGCAACACGGTCGGCGCGGTGACGTGGTTCCACGCCCCGGTCCCCGAAGACATGCAACAGCGGGTGGACCGGCTGTGCGACATCCTGCGCGCGCACGGCGTCGAGTTCGACGTGGTGCACAGCACCGACCCGGGAACCGTGGTGTATCAGGACGAGTTCCAGGTCGGCGTCGTACCCCGTGTGCGGCGCGAAGCGACACCGCTGCCCGACGGGGTCGTCCTGGCACCCACCACCCCCGGCTCCAAGCGTGCCGTGGCGATGTCCCCGATCCGGCACGTCCTGTTCGACGCTGACGACGTGCTGCAGGTCGTGCCGGGAGGCTGGGAGGCTCTTGCGGCGCCGGTCGTCGGCGACCGAGCCCGCGAGTTCGTGCGCAGGGCGTGGGCGGTCGAGCGCCCGACGCTCGCGGGCGTCGGCGACTTCATCCCGCTGCTGGCGGAGGTGGTCGCGGAGTTCGGGGTCTCCGCCCCGGTGGAGCAGGTGTTCGCCGACATCTGGTGTCGGATCGAGCCTGTGGCCGCGTCGTTCGAAGTCGTCGACGCTTTGCGCCGGAACGGGTACGGCGTGCACCTCGGGACCAACCAGGATGGCCGGCGTGCCGCGCACATGCGCGACGTCCTCGGATACGACGCCGTGTTCGGCACCAGCTGCTACTCGTACGACCTCGGCGTCGCCAAACCTGACCCGGCGTTCTTCACCGAGGCGGCCCGGCGGATCGACGCGGACCCCGCGACGATCCTGTTCGTCGACGACACGCTCGCGAACGTGGAGGGCGCCCGGGCCGCAGGGCTGGTGGCAGAGCGCTGGACCGTCGCTGACGGGACGCCTGTCCTGATCGACCTGTTGGGCGCGCACGGCGTCGACGGCCGGGCGACGATCTGACGCCGCCGGACCGGTTCACCGCTTGGGGAAGCCCGCCTGCGGCTTGTCCTCCTCGAGGTCCCCGACGTCCTCGAAGTGGATCTGCTGGTGCCGCACGGCGCGGTTGTACAGCCAGGTGATGAACGACAGCACGAGGCCGACGGCCAGCAGGCCGCCCGCGATGACGTACTGCTCCTGCTGCTCCGCGCTGCGCGCCCACGGCCCGGCGAGGAACGCGCACGTCACCGCGCCCAGCACCGCGAGCGGCGTCCAGGTGCGGAAGTGCTGGTGCTCCACGGGCTGCTTGCGCAGCACCAGCAGCGCCACGTTCACCACCGCGAACACGGTGAGGAGCAGCAGCGAGGTCGTGCCGCCCAGCAGGCTGATCGCGTCCGCGCCCGCGTCGCTCGCGCTGGCACGCACCACGTAGGTGATGAGGCCGAAGGCGATGAGCGTCGTCACGACGATCGACACCCACGGCGTCTTCCGGGTGCGGTGCACGCGCCCGAAGCTGCGCGGCAGCACGCCCTGGTTCGCCAGCCCGTAGAGCAGCCGCGACGCCATGAGCATGTTGATGAGCGCCGAGTTCGCCACCGCGAACATCCCGATGAACGGGAAGATCGTGTCGAACGGCAGGCCGGGGGCGCCGGCGGCCACCACCTGCGTGAGCGCGGAGGCCTTGGTCTCGTCGGTGAGGTCGCCCACGGGGACGAGCGCCACGGCCGTGATCGCGACCAGCACGTAGATGAGGCCCGTGATCGACAGGCCCGTGATCATCGTGCGGGGGAAGTCCTTCACCGGGTCCCGGCACTCCTCGGCCATGTTCACCGAGTCCTCGAAGCCGACCATCGCGAAGAACGCGAGCGTCGTCGCCGCCGTCACCGCCAGGAAGACGCCCTTGTCGTCCGCGCTCTCGAAGACGACGACGCGCGAGAAGTCGGCGCGCCCCTGGGTCATGCCCCACACACCGACGAAGATCACCAGGAGCAGGCCGGACAGCTCCACGAGCGTCAGCACCACGTTGGCCTTGACGCTCTCCCCCACGCCGCGGAAGTTCACGAGCGCCACCAGGGTCATGAAGCCGAGCGCGATCCACAGCATGCCGGACCCGCCCTTCTCCAGCCCGAGGCCGAAGCCGTCGTTGAGGAACCCGGCGAACGCGTTCGACGCCGTCGACGCCGACGTGATGCCGGAGCACATCACCATGAACGCGATGATGAACGTGACGAAGTGGATGCCGAACGCCTTGTGCGTATAGAGCGCGGCGCCCGCGGCCTGCGGGTACTTGGTCACCAGCTCCAGGTACGAGAACGCGGTGATGGTCGCCACCACGAAGGCGATGAGGAACGGCGCCCACGCCGCGCCGCCCACCTCGCCCGCCACCTGTCCGGTGAGCGCGTAGACGCCGGTGCCGAGGATGTCTCCGACGATGAAGAGCAGCAGGAGCTTGCGCCCCATCACCCGCTTGAGTCCGTGGTCAGGTGCTGCGCCGCTCGCGTCGCCGCTGCCCGCCTCGTCGATCGTCTGGCTCATCGCGACCTCCAAGATCCTCGCTCGGACCGTCCTCGCGGCCCCCGCGCCTCGTCGCGCGGGACAGCCATGGCCCCCATCGAACCCCGCCGTGGCGCGAGCCGCAGGGCGACGCGCGGGCGAGCACGGCAGAGTGTGCCCACGACCAGGTCTCGCACAGCGCCGTGCGAGAGCTGACCGGAGCGACGAGGAGCATGCACGTGCGACGGACGGTGGTCACCGGGCTGGGCGCGGTCACGCCTCTGGGGCGGACGGCGGACGAGACGTGGCGCGGCCTGACGGCGGGCCGGAACGGCGTCGCGCACATCGAGGACGACTGGGCCGCCGACCTGCCCGTCCGCATCGCGGCGCGGGTCGACGACGCGTTCGCGGAGGGTCTCGACGCCCGGGTGCTGCGGCGCACGGACCGTGCCGAGCAGCTCGTGCTCGTCGCCGGGCAGGAGGCCTGGGCAGGTGCGGGTGCGCCCGACGTCGACCCGGACCGGCTCGCCGTCGCCGTCGGCACCGCGAACGGCGGGATCGCGACGACGCTCGAGCAGAGCCGGCTGCTGGCCGACGGCGGTCCGCGGCGCGTCTCGCCCCACGCGGTCACCATGCTGATGTCGAACGGCCCCGCCGCCTGGCTGTCCATCCATCTCGGCGCGCGGGCCGGCGCCCGGGCGCCCGTCAGCGCCTGCGCCGCCGGGTCGGAGGCGATCGCCACCGGGCGGGACCTGATCCGCACCGGGCAGGCCGACGTGGTCGTGTGCGGCGGCGTCGAGGCCGGGGTGCTCCCGTTCTCGCTCGTCGCCTTCGCCCGCACCCGGGCGCTGTCCACCCGCAACGACGAGCCCGAGCGCGCGTCCCGGCCGTTCGACACCGGCCGCGACGGCTTCGTCATGGGCGAGGGCGCCGTCCTGCTCGTGCTCGAGGCCGAGGAGCACGCCCGTGCGCGCGGGGCACCCGTCCTCGGAGCGGTGGACGGCGCCGCGGTCACGTCCGACGCGTACGACATCGTGGGCGGCGACCCGGCCAACCAGGCCCGCACCGTCCGCCTCGCGCTCCGGGACGCCGCGATCGGACCGGGCGACGTCGGGCTGGTGCACGCCCACGCCACGTCCACGCCCGCGGGCGACGTCAACGAGGCCGACGCGCTGCGACTCGCCCTCGGCACGCCGCCGCCCGTCACCGCCACGAAGGCGTCCACCGGCCACCTGCTCGGCGCGTCCGGCGCCCTCGGCGCGCTGGTCGCCCTCCAGGCCCTGCGCCACGGCGTCATACCGCCCACCCTGAACCTCGACGACCCTGACCCCGCCGTCGACCTCGACGTCGTCACCACGCCGCGCCCGACGACGGCCCGGCACGCGCTCGTCGACGCCTTCGGCTTCGGCGGGCACAGCGCCGCGCTCGTCCTGTCGCGAGACTGACGGCGACGTAGCGCTCGGGTCTGTTCCCCGTACGAGAAGAGACCCGAGCGCTACGTCAGTCGTCGACGCGACGGTGACGTCGTAGCCGGCGTCGTCGTGCGCCTCGGTCCGCAACGACACCGTCCAGCTCGGCTGGTACGCCGCGCGCGCCGGCTGGGGCGAGGCGCGAGCCTAGGTGTACCCGGCCGTGAGCCAGGCCAGGAACGGCGGCTCGACGACGGCCGCGAGCGCCGCGTAGCCCGCGGCGTCCGGGTGGAACCCGTCGCCCTCGCCGACCTCGCGCCGCCAGGTCGCGTCGTCCAGCGTGATGCCGAACGTGTCGACGAACGGCAGGCCGCGCCCCGCACACTCCTGGGCGAACGCGTCGGTGAGCCCGCGGAGGCGGACGTTCTGCGCGTCGTCGTCGACGGCAGGCGGCCCGACGACGAGCACCGACGCCGCCCCCGCCACGTCGACGGCGTGGTGCAGCGCCTCGACGGAGGCGGCGAGGGCGAGGCGCACCCGCCCGTCGCGGAGCACCATGTCGTTCACGCCGAAGGCCAGGACCACGCGGTGCTCGTCGCCCCCGGTCAGGCGGGGCCCCAGCTCGGCGCCCAGCCGGTCAGCCACCTGGCGCGACGTGTCGCCGCGCACCCCGAGGTTGTACGTCGTGAGCCGGTGGCCGCCGGCCAGCGCGGCCGCCACCACCCTGCCCACCCAGCCGAGGCCGGACCGGTCGCCCGTACCCGCGACGTAGGAGTCGCCGGCGAAGCAGATCCGCACGTCCGGTGCCGTCGTCATGCCCGGACCGTACCGACGGACGGGCTCTCCGACGTAGCGGTTTCTTCTCGTCCCGGTCGAGGACGAGAAGAAAACGCAACCGCCAGCGGGCGGAGCGTCAAACGGCGGGCGGCGTCTCGCCGCGGGCCCCGGGCGCCGA
>NZ_JBSHCR010000015.1:0-76044 GCF_053615895.1 Isoptericola sp. NPDC055881 | reverse complement strand
GCCGCCCGGCGCGGCGGGCCGCGGCGCCGGTGCGGGCGCGACCGCGCGCGACATCTCGCCGGTGGGCCGCTGGATCGGCGCGAGCCGTCCCGTCTCGTCCAGCCCTCGCACTCCCGCCGACGCCGACGGGGGGCGCACCATGGGCGCCGGCGACGGGGCGGGAGCCGCGGGGCTCTGCTCGCGCAGCGAGCGACGCGACGGCGCGCTGGTCGCGGGGCCCGTGGCGAACCGGGACGCGGGCGGGGCGCCCGCGGCCCCGGCGGGCGCGCCGAACGGGGAGGGCGCGGCAGGACGTCCGTAGTCGGCACCTGCCGGGTGCGGGGCGGCCGGTGCCGGTGCGGCGGCGCTCTGCGCTGCTGCGGCGGCTGCAGCCTGCTCCCGCTCGCGGATCTCGCGGCGTGTCAGCGGGCGGGACGGGGTGTTGTCACTCATCGAGACCTCGATACAGACCGTGCTTGGCGATGTACTGGACCACGCCGTCCGGCACCAGGTACCACACTGGTTGACCGGCCTGCGCCCTGCGACGGCAGTCGCTCGACGAGATCGCCAGCGCCGGGACCTCCAGCGTCGTGACCCCGTCGTGGGGCAGGCCGTCCACGGTGAGCTGGTGCCCCGGCCGCGTGACAGCGACGAAGTGTGCCATCTCCCACAGGTGCGCGGCATCCTTCCAGGTGAGGATCTGCTCGATCGCGTCCGCGCCGCTGATGAAGAACAGGTCGGCGTCGGGGCGCTCCTCGCGCAGGTCCCGGAGCGTGTCGACGGTGTACGTGAGCCCCGGCCGGTCGATGTCCACGCGGCTCACGGTGAAGCGCGGGTTCGACGCCGTCGCGATCACCGTCATGAGGTAACGGTGCTCCGCCGGCGAGACGCGCTGGTGCTGCTTGAAGGTCGGCTTGCCGGTGGGGACGAAGACGACCTCGTCGAGATCCAGCAGCGCCGCCGCCTCGGAGGCGGCGACCAGGTGCCCGTGGTGGATGGGGTCGAAGGTGCCACCCATCACGCCCAGGCGCGGACGGCGCGGCTGCGACGACGGCTCGTTCACGCTGGCCGGACGGCGCTCGTCAGTGGCGGTTGGACACGTTGCGGAAGGCGTACGTCACCAAGAGCGCGACGACCAGGCCACCGAACGCGAGGAGACCCATCGCGATCGGGGGGATCGTCTCGGCGTGCTCGGTGGCCTCCTGGGCCACCTGAACGGCGGTGTGCAGCACGGGTTCCTCCTGTGCGTCGTGGGTGCGGCAGGTGCGATCGGGGCCCAGTCTCTCACGCGGCGCGGGCGGTGCGGACGGGCGTCGGCACGAAGGTCAGGGCCGGACGTGCCCGTCCCCGTGCACCACCCACTTGGTGGTCGTCAGCTCCGCCAGCCCCATGGGCCCACGGGCGTGCAGCTTCTGGGTCGAGATGCCGATCTCGGCGCCGAGGCCGAGCTGGCCGCCGTCCGTGAACCGCGTCGACGCGTTCACCATCACGGCGGCCGAGTCCACCTCCGCGACGAACCGCTCGGACGCGGCCAGGTCGCGGGTGAGGATCGCCTCGGTGTGCCCGGACGACCAGGTCCGGATGTGGTCGATCGCGTCGTCGAGCGAGTCGACGACGCGCACGGCGAGCTCCAGGGCCAGGTACTCCGTCGCCCAGTCGGCGTCCGTCGCGGGGAGCACCTCGACCGACTCCGGCGCGAGCGCCACGACGCGGTCGTCGCCGTGCAGCACCACGCCTGCCCCACCGAGGGCGGCGAGCGCCGCGGGCAGGAAGGCCACCGCGGCGTCGGCGTGAACGAGAAGCGTCTCCGCCGCGTTGCAGACCCCCACCCGCTGCGTCTTGGCGTTCATGACGATCTCGACGGCGGACGCGACGTCCGCCGACGCGTCCACGTAGACGTGCACGTTGCCGACGCCCGTCTCGATCACCGGCACCGTCGACGACTCGACGACGGTGCGGATGAGGTCCGCACCGCCGCGCGGCACGAGCACGTCCACCAGCCCGCGCGCCTGCATGAGGGCGACGCCGCCGGGGCGGCCGTGCGCGTCGATGGTCTGGACGAGGTCGGCGGGCAGCCCCTGCGCCTCCAGCGCCGCGCGCAGCACGTCGACGATCACCGCGTTGGACGCCGCCGCCGCACTGCCGCCGCGCAGGATCACGGCGTTCCCGGACTTCAGGGCGAGGCCGGCCGCGTCGACGGTCACGTTGGGCCGTGCCTCGTAGATCATCCCGACCACACCCATGGGCACCCGCAGCTGGCGCAGCCGGAGGCCGTTCGGGAGCGTCTGGCCGCGCACGACCTCACCGACCGGGTCGGGCAGGCCGGCGAGCTCGCGCAGCGCGTCGGCGATGGCCCCCACGCGCTGCGGGTCGAGCGCCAGGCGGTCGAGCAGCCCGTCGGCGAGGCCCCGCTCGCGGCCACGAGCCAGGTCGTCCGCGTTGGCGGCCACGATGCGGTCGGCGGCGTCCTCGAGGGCGGCGGCGAGGCCGCGCAGCGCGGCGTCCTTCGTCGCGCGGGTCGCGGTCGCGAGCGTGCGCGACGCCACCTTGGCCCGCCGCGCGACGTCGTGCACCGCGCCCGTGACGTCGGTGCCCTGGTCGCTGCCGGCGGCCTGCTCGGAGAGGGTCGTGGTCATCTCCCGAGCGTACGACGCCGCGCCGCGCGGCAGCAGCCCCCTCTCACCAGGAGGGACGCGGCGCGCGCGGGGGCACGAAGTGCGTGAAGGCGGGTGCGTGGTCGAAGGTCTGCAGCGTGACGACCTCGAACGTGGCCCGGTAGTCCGGGCCGAGGGCGTTCGCGGCGCGGTCGAGCAGCCGCGGGGCGAGCGACGGCCACCGTCCCGTGTCGATCCGGCGCTCCAGCGTGCGCAGCGCCACCAGCTCCTCACCGAGGTTGACCGACAGGTGCGCCCCGCGATCGACGTACAGGCTCCGCAGCCGTGCGGGGTCGCCCACGGCGCGCACCCGCTGCGCGAAGGACCGCTCGCCCGACGGCGGCGCCCCGCCGTCGCCCGTGGTGTGCAGGGTCAGCACGGGCGACGGCGTCGTGCCCTCGGGACGGTGGGCCACCATCGCCGCCCGGGCGGACGCGTCCGCCACGATCGGGGTGGCTGCTTCCAGGGCGGCGAGGTCCGCACCCAGGTCCAGGCCGGCGGCCGCGTAGGCCGCCCGCACGCCCCCGGCGTCGCCCGACCGCGCGAGCCGGGTCCGCAGCCGCGTCAGGTCGGTGCTGCTCGGGTTGCCGCCGAGCGTCGTCTCGAGGTGGACGCGGGCGGTCGGGCCCAGCCCCATCGTGTAGGCGCCGATCAGCCACTGTGCCTGACCCCGGGCCCACGCCTCCACGCCCTCGGGGCGCGGCTCGTTCATCTCGTACCAGCCGGTCACGGTGTTGAGGGAGGCGATCAGGGAGATCCGGGCACGGCCCTGCGGCGTCTCCGCCGCCGCGGCGAGCGCGGCGACCAGCGCGTCGCGGCTGGCCTGCGGGTCTGCGGCGTGGACGAGCTCGATCGGCTTCCCGTGGGCGTCGGTGCCGTCGGTGAGCAGCTCACGCGTCGCGATGTTCATGTCCAGGATGGCGTCGAGCTGGCCCACCCAGTCGATGACGCCGCCCACGGTGAGCACGCCGTCGATCCGGTCGGGCTCGACCTCGGCGTGCTTGACCGCCGTCAGGGCGCCCATCGACTGGCCGTACGTGATGGTGCGGGCCGGCTCCCTGACGTGCGCGGAGAACCAGTCCAGGAGGCGCGACTGGTCGGCGACCGCCGTCGGCACCGTGAAGTCCAGGCCGTCGTTCTGGAAGAGCGAGGCCGCCACGGCGTACCCGTGGTCGGTGAGCGTCTTCTCGCTCAGCTGCTGGTTGCCGAGCACGTGCGGCGCGGGGAAGCCGCCGAAGAACTCCGACGGGTAGTGCCCGTGGCTGAACAGCACCAGGGTGCCGTTCCACTCCTGCGGGACCAGGACGCGGTAGCGGGCGCCCGCGAGCTCACCCGAGTACTCGGTCGGCGGGGCCGGAGCCGGTGCGGTGGTCGGCTCGGGGCGGGGCGTCGCCGTCGCCGGGGCGGCGGCGAGACCCACCAGGGCGAGCGCCGTCGAGGTGACGGCGGCGGTGACGGCGGCGATCACCGTCGTGGTGACGGTGGCTGTGCGGTGGTGGGCACGGGCGCGGTGCGGTCGACGCATGGGAGCCTCCTGGGGCCGGGGGCACGCACCGGTGCGCGCCGCTCCCCTGTCGACGCCGCGTCGGCGCCGAACTCATCGCCCGCGGGTCGGGCGGTGCTCCAGCACGAGGTCGTCGCGGTGCACGATCTCGCGGTCGTACCCCTCCCCGAGGGCGGCGCGCAGGTCGAACGTGGAACGGCCGAGCAGCCCGGGCAGCTCGCTCGAGTCGAACGCGACGAGGCCGCGCGCGAGCACGACGCCGTCGGGCCCGACCAGCTCGACCGGGTCGCCGGCCTCGAACGTCCCCTCCACCCGGGTGACGCCCGCCGGCAGGAGCGACGCCCGCCCGCCCAGCACGGCGCGGGCGGCGCCGGCGTCGAGGTGCAGTCGGCCGTGGGACTGGGCGGCGTGCGCGATCCACAGCCTCCGCGCCGTCGTGCGACGCCCGGTCACCTCGAAGAACGTGCCGACGTCCTCGCCGGCCAGCGCGGCGGCGACGTGCACCGCGCTGGTCAGCACCACCGGCACGCCCGCCCCGGTCGCGATCCGTGCGGACTCGAGCTTGGTGACCATCCCGCCCGTGCCGACGGCGCTGCCGCGCGCGGTGACCTCGACCCCGTCCAGATCGGCCAGGTCGGCCACGTGCGGGATGCGCCGGGCACCGGGGCGCGACGGCGGGGCGTCGTGCAGGCCGTCGACGTCCGTGAGGAGCACCATCGCGTCGGCGCGCACCAGGTGCGACACCAGCGCCGCGAGGCGGTCGTTGTCACCGAAGGTGAGCTCGTCCGTCGTCACGGCGTCGTTCTCGTTCACGACCGGCACGACGCCCAGCGCGAGCAGCCGCTCGAGCGACCGTTGCGCGTTGCGGTACCGCGAACGCCGCACCGTGTCCTCCGCGGTGAGCAGCACCTGGCCCATCTGCAGGCCGTGCGCCGCGAACGCCTCCGTGTAGCGCGCCACGAGCTGCCCCTGCCCGAGCATGGCGGCGGCCTGCATGGTCGCGACGTCGCGCGGCCTGGCGCTCAGGCCGAGCGGGCCGATGCCGGCCGCGATCGCCCCCGAGGAGACGAGGACGACCTGGCCGCCGTCCGCCACGCGCGCCGCGAGCACCTCGACCAGCGCACGCAGGGCCGTGAGGTCGAGACGCCCGTCCGGTCCCGTGAGCGAGGACGACCCGATCTTGACGACGACGCGGTGGGCGTCCGGCAGGCTGGCGCGGGAGGTGGCGGCGTTCACCCGCGCATTCTCGCTCTCGGCGCGGTCAGGCGTCGTCCGGGTCCGTCCAGTGACCCGACTGGCGCTCGGTCCACAGCTCGCGTCGGGCCTCCGTCTTGGCGTCCATGCGCTCCTGGTGCTCGCGACGCTTGTCGCCGCGGGTCGGGCGGGAGCTCTCGTCGAGCCGCAGGTCGGTGCCGCGCGCGCCGAGCAGCTCGGGGCCGGTGCTGAGCGTGGGCTCCCAGTCGAAGACGACGGCGTTGGTCGGGTCGCCGATGCGCACCTCGTCGCCGGCGACGGCGCCCGCCTTGAGCAGGCGGTCCTCGACACCGAGCTTGGCGAGCCGGTCCGCGAGGAAGCCGACGGCCTCGTCGTTGTTGAAGTCCGTCTGCCGCACCCAGCGCTCGGGCTTGGACCCGCGCACCTCGTAGTAGACGCCTTCGTGCTCGCGCCGCGCCGTGACGGTGAAGCCGGCCTCGTCGACCGCCTTCGGACGCAGCACGACCCGCGTGGGCTCGGGCGGCGGCGCGGCCGCGCGGGCGCGCTCCACCAGCTCGCCGAGCGCGAACGTCAGCGGCCGCAGCCCCTCGTGGCTCGCGGTCGACACCTCGAAGACCCGCAGCCCGCGCGCCTCCAGGTCGGGACGCACGAGCTCCGCGAGCTCGCGGGCCTCGGGGACGTCGATCTTGTTGAGGACGACGAGGCGCGGCCGCTCGGTGAGCGGCACCCGGCCGCCCTCGATCCCGAGGTCGCCGGAGTAGGCGGCCAGCTCGGCCTCGATGACGTCCAGGTCGCTCAGCGGGTCGCGGCCGGGCTCGAGCGTGGCGCAGTCGAGCACGTGCACGAGGACGGCGGTGCGCTCGATGTGCCGGAGGAACTCCAGGCCGAGGCCCTTGCCCTCGCTCGCGCCGGGGATCAGGCCCGGCACGTCGGCGACGGTGAAGCGGGACTGGCCCGCCTGCACCACGCCGAGGTTGGGCACGAGGGTGGTGAACGGGTAGTCGGCGATCTTCGGCCGCGCGGCGGAGATCGCCGCGACGAGGGAGGACTTGCCGGCGCTCGGGTAGCCGACGAGCGCGACGTCGGCGATCGTCTTGAGCTCGAGGACGACCTCCCGCTCCTCGCCCGGCTCACCGAGCAGGGCGAATCCGGGGGCCTTGCGCTTCGGGGAGGCGAGGGCGCGGTTGCCGAGTCCGCCCTTGCCGCCCTGCGCGACGACGAACTCCGCGCCGGGGCCCACGAGGTCCGCCAGCACGTTGCCCTCGCGGTCCTTGACGACCGTCCCGTCGGGCACGCCGAGCACGAGGTCGCCGCCGTTGGCGCCGTCGCGGTCGTCGCCCATGCCCTGGGTGCCGTTCGTGGCGCGCCGGTGGGGCGAGTGGTGGTACTCGAGCAGCGTCGTCGTCTGGGGGTCGACGACGAGCTTCACGGTGCCGCCGTCGCCACCGTTGCCGCCGTCGGGGCCGGCGAGGGGCTTGAACTTCTCGCGGCGGATGGACGCGACGCCGTGGCCGCCGTCACCGCCCACGGCGTGCAGCACCACGCGATCGACGAAGCTGGCCATGGTCAGATCCTCTCAGGCAAAGCGACGAGGGGCGCACCACGACGGTGCGCCCCTCGTCGTCGACTCGGGTGGGAGTCGAGAAGGTGTGTTGCGGCTCAGACCTCGGCCGCGACGATGTCGATGACCTTGCGGCCCCGACGCGTCGCGAAGGCCACCGAGCCGGCGGTCAGCGCGAACAGCGTGTCGTCGCCGCCACGGCCGACGTTCTCGCCGGGGTGGAAGTGCGTGCCGCGCTGGCGGACGATGATCTCGCCGGCCTTGACGACCTGGCCGCCGTAGCGCTTGACGCCGAGGCGCTGGGAGTTCGAGTCACGGCCGTTGCGCGAGGAGCTCGCGCCCTTCTTGTGTGCCATCTGTCAGACCTGCTTTCTGCGAAGAACGAGGGAATCAGTGCCGCGGGCCGTGCAGCGAGCGAGCGCGCTCGGCCCGGCGGGACGTCACTTGATGCCGGTGACCTTGAGACGGGTCAGCGACTGGCGGTGACCCTGGCGCTTGCGGTAGCCGGTCTTGTTCTTGTACTTGAGGATCGTGATCTTCGGGCCCTTCTCGTCCCGCACGACCTCAGCCGTGACCTTGACCTTCGCCAGCTTCGCGGCGTCGGTGGTCACCTTCTCCCCGTCCACCAGAAGCAGAGCGGGCAGCTCCACCGTGTCACCGGCCTGGGCCTTGACTCGGTCCATGACGACGATGTCCCCGACGGACACCTTCTCCTGACGGCCACCGGCCTTGACGATCGCGTAAACCACGTTGCTGCTCATCTCTCCTGGTCTGGGCATGCCGCACGACGTTCATCACCGACTTGGTCTGCAACTCGGCCCGCCGCGGCGGTCGAGTGCGGTGCGTCATGGGCACACGGGACTGGCACACCGAGGGCGTGCCGACGTCCAAGACTACGCGAGGGAACCGAAGGGTTCAAACCTCCTGCGCGGACACCCGCAGTGACGTCGCCCACCGCGGGCCGTCCCGGCGGTGCGTGGCAGCGGGCTGGGGCAGCGGGCCGAGCAGCGAGCCGGGGATCAGTCCTCGAGGACGAAGGTCACCTGCAGGTCCACCTGCCAGGCCACGATACTGCCGTCGGACACCTCGACCTTCTGCTCCTTGACCCATGCACCGGTGATGTGGCGGACCGTCTGTCCGGCCCGGTCGAGGCCGACGCGGATCGCGTCCTCGAAGCTCGTGTCCGACCGTGCGGTGATCTCCGTGATGCGTGCGACCGTCCCTGCCATGTCGTCCTCCGATCTCAGGGCCGGCGACGGGCCGGCGCTACGTCGATCGTGACCCCGGCCGGTGTCGCTCGCCACGAGGGGCGACGATGGACAGATGGCCGGACGAACGGGGCCCACCGAGCTGCCCACGGGCGCAGGCGGCGTCGCGGACGCGGTGGCGGACGCGCTGCGCGACGTCGACCGCCGCGGCTTCCTGCCCCGCCGCGCCGTGCGCTGGGCCGCCGCGGACCACCCGATCGACATCGGCCGCGGCCAGACCTGCTCGCAGCCGTCGACCGTCGCGGCCATGCTCCGGCTTCTCGCCGTGCCGCCCGGGGCGCACGTGCTGGACGTCGGCTCCGGCTCGGGCTGGACGACGGCTCTCCTGGCCCGGCTCGTCGGGCCGGACGGCGCGGTGCTGGGGGTGGAGCGGCACGCCGATCTGGCGGCCCGCGGGGCGGCGAACGTCCGCCGCACCGGGATGGGCTGGGCCCGCGTCGTGCGCGCCACCCCCGGCGTGCTGGGGGCTCCACGACCAGGCGGCTGGGACCGGGTGCTGGTGTCCGCGGCGGCCACCCACCTGCCCGGTGCGCTCGTGGACCAGGTCGCCCGCGGCGGCCGCATGGTGATCCCCGTGCGGCACGTGATGGTGCTCGTCACGCGCGACGACGACGGCACCGTGCGCACGTCCGAGCACGGCACCTACTCGTTCGTGCCCCTGGTCGAGGACTGAGGTCGCGCTCCCCGTCCGCCGGTTCTCCACCGGTACTCCGCCGGTACTCCGCCGGTACAAGGCCACGTCGGGCGGTGTGCGCGGTCTGCGCGCCGTGCCAGGATGCGGCGGTGGCACGCACCACGGCGACGGCCGTCCCCGCACCCCGCCCCGAACCGACCGACGCCCAGGTCGCGGTGTCGGCCGCCCTCGCCGGCGCGGCGGAGGTCGCCGCCGCCTTCCGGCAGCCCGTGACCCGGCACGCGAAGTCCGGGCTCGACTTCGCGACCGACACCGACGTCGCGGCGGAGCGGGCGGTCCGCGCGGTGCTGGCGGCAGCGCGGTCGGACGACGCCGTCGTCGGCGAGGAGCTCGGCACCTCCGGCGGGGACGCGCCCCGACGGTGGTACGTCGACCCGCTGTGCGGCACCCTCAACTTCGCCGCCGGCGTGCCGGCCTTCGGCGTCAACGTGGCGCTCGCCGAGCGCGACGGTGAGCGGGTCCTCGCCGCGGCGGTCGCCGACCCCCTCACCGGGGAGGTGCTGTGGACCGACGGCACCCGCGCCTGGCGGCAAGGCCCCGGCGCAACCGCCCACGAGGGCCTCTCCCCCGACCCGGTGACGCGGCTGATCAACATCGACGTCGACAACGGCGGCCAGGCGCCCGCGCTCGTCGCGGACACGGCCCTGCGCGAGTCGTTCGCGGTGCGCGTGGCCTCCACCTCGCTCGCGCTCGCCTGGGTGGCGGCAGGGCGGCAGGCCGCGTACGTGACCGGCGCCGGCGTCGACGGCAGCGTGCACTTCCTGCCCGGCGTCGCGCTGTGCGAGGCGGCCGGGTGCGTCGTCACCGACCTCGACGGAGGCCCCGTCCGCGGCGGGCGAGGCATCGTCGCAGCAGCGGACGCCGCCACCGCGGACCTGATCCTCGCCCGGGTCCGCGCACTGGGGGGACAGCCCCCTTGCCCCGAACCTACGGTCCCGTAGGCTCGAGGCATCCGCACACCGAGCGACCGCTCACCACCTCGGCTGGGAAGTCGACCTCGACCCCTGCGAGGCCCGTATGACCACAGCCACCGTCGACGACACCCCTTCGGCCACCCGCCTCTCCGGCGCCGCGCACACCAGCTCGTACAGCGCGCTGTCGCGCGCCGTACGCGAGGCCGGGCTCCTGCGCCGCACGTACGGCTACTACCTGCGCACGGGCATCCTGCTCACGCTGGCCGTCGCCGCGGCTGCCGCCGGGTTCGTCCTGCTCGGTGACTCGTGGTTCCAGCTCCTGGTCGCCGGGGCGCTCGGCGTGATCCTCACGCAGTTCGCGTTCCTCGCGCACGAGGCCGCGCACCGACAGATCTTCGCGACCGGCCCCGTCAACGACCGCGTCGGGCGGCTGATCGCCAACGCCGTGGTGGGCATCAGCTACTCCTGGTGGATGTCGAAGCACACGCGCCACCACGCCAACCCGAACCACGTGGGCAAGGACCCCGACATCGCGAACGACACCATCGTGTTCACCGAGGAGGGGGCCAGCGAGCACCGTGGGTTCCTCGCGCTGATCACCCGGTACCAGGGCTGGCTGTTCTTCCCCCTCCTCACCCTGGAGGGCCTCAACCTGCACGTGACGTCCGTGCGCTCGCTGCGGCACGGCACCGCCGAGGACCGAGGCGCACGGGTGCGCGAGCTCCTGACGATCGGCGCGCGGCTCCTGGTCGGCACGGCTGTCGTCTTCTGGTGGCTCCCTGTCGGGATGGCGTTCGCCTTCCTCGGCGTGCAGCTCGCCGTCTTCGGCGTCTACATGGGCGCGTCGTTCGCGCCCAACCACAAGGGCATGGCGATCATCCCCGAGGGCAGCCGCCTGGACTTCCTGTCCAAGCAGGTGCTCACCTCGCGCAACATCCGCGGCGGGGCCTGGATGAGCGCCCTCATGGGCGGTCTCAACCACCAGATCGAGCACCACCTGTTCCCGAGCATGCCCCGGCCGCACCTGGCCCAGGCCCGGCTGCTGGTGCGCGAGCACTGCGCGACGCACGGCCTGCCGTACACGGAGACGAGCCTCGCGCGGTCCTACGCGATCGTCGTCGGCTACCTCAACCGGGTCGGCCTGGCCGCCCGCGACCCCTTCGACTGCCCGATGCGCCGCAGCCTGCGCGGCTACTGAGCCGCGAGGCCGCCGGCGCGGTGCACGCGGCACCGCGCCTCGTAGGACTCGGTGCCGCCCACGTGCCCGGAGGCCGGCGCCAACGGGTCGTCCGCGGGGGCCGCCTCGGTCCGCCGGACGTGGAACGCCGCGTCCCGCCCGCACACGGCGCACACCGCCGTGAGCTTGGTGACCGACTCGGCCACCGCCATCAGCTCGGGCAGCGGCGCGAAGGCGCGCCCGTCGAACGTCACCGACAAGCCCGCCACCACCACCACACGTCCCGCGTCGGCCAGCGCCGTCACCACGTCCACGAGGTCCGGCCCGAAGAACTGCGCCTCGTCGACCGCCACCAGCTCGATGTCGTCCCCGACGAGCGACGGGATCTGCGCGGCCTCGCGGACGCTGCTGGAGGGCACCTCGAGCCCCGAGTGGGACGCGACCCGCCCGGCGCCGCTGCGTGTGTCCAGCTCGTGCGCCACGACGAGCACGCCCCGGCGCGCGACCTGCGCCCGGTGCACGCGGCGCACCAGCTCCTCCGTCTTGCCGGCGAACATCGGGCCGGCGATCACCTCGAGCCGCCCCGTGGTCCCGTCCATGGCCCGAGCATGGCACGCGCGGCCCGCCGAGGGCCGGACGAGGGCCGGACAGGGCCGGACGAGGGCCGGACGAGGGCCGGACAGGGCCGGACGAGGGACGGACGAGGGACGGACGAGCGAAGGGCCCGGGGCCGATGTCGTGGACATCGGCCCCGGGCCCTTCACCTCGACCGCGACACGGTCACGCGGCGCGTCACTCGGCGCCCGTCACTCCCTGGGCCGCAGCTTCCCCAGCAGCCGGCTCAGCAGCCTTGGGGGCTCCTGCTCCTTTGCGCGCGCGCCGGGGCGCCTTGCGCGCCGGCTTCGCCGACGGGACCTCGGTGGCAGGCTCCGCACCGTCGCCCGCGACGGGCTCCGGCTTGCGCTCAGGCAGCTCGATGAGCGTCTCGGGCGCGACGGGGGTCACCGGCGTCGCGGGCGCCGCCGGAGCGGCGACCGGCACGGCGGCGTCGGCCACGACGACGGACGCGCCGCCGTCCTTGGCCTCGTGCTCGTGCTCGTGCGCGTGCGCCGCCGCGGCAGCGATCGTGGCGAGCGTGGCCTTGACGGCCTCGCGGGCCTCGGACCGGTCCTCGGGCAAGGTAGGCACCTCGGCCGCCGGGCTGGGCGCCACGGCCTCCGCCTGCTTGCCGCCGCGCTTCCGGCGCGAGCGCGTGGAGCCCTCGCCCTGGTCACCCTCGGCGTGCTGGTGCGGGGCACCCTTCTCGATCGGCTCGCTGTGCACGATGAACCCACGGCCCTTGCAGTGCTCGCAGGTCTCGGAGAACGCCTCGACCAGGCCCTGGCCCACGCGCTTGCGAGTCATCTGCACCAGCCCGAGCGAGGTGACCTCCGCCACCTGGTGCTTGGTGCGGTCGCGGCCGAGGCACTCGACCAGCCGGCGCAGCACCAGGTCGCGGTTCGACTCGAGCACCATGTCGATGAAGTCGATGACGACGATGCCGCCGATGTCGCGCAGCCGCAGCTGGCGCACGATCTCCTCGGCCGCCTCCAGGTTGTTCCGGGTGACGGTCTCCTCGAGGGTGCCGCCCGCGCCGGTGAACTTGCCGGTGTTGACGTCGATGACCGTCATCGCCTCGGTGCGGTCGATGACGAGCGACCCGCCGGACGGCAGCCAGACCTTGCGGTCCATGCCCTTGGAAAGCTGCTCGTCCACGCGGTGCACCGCGAACACGTCGGTGTTCTCGGTCCACTTCGTGACCCGGTCGCGCAGGTCGGGAGCAAGCTCCTCGACGTACTGCGCGATCTCGTCCCACGCGCCCTGGCCCTGGATCTGCAGCGACGAGAAGTCGTCGTTGAAGATGTCACGGACCACGCGGATCGCCAGGTCGGGCTCCCCCTGCAGCAAGGCGGGGGCGCTGGCCGAGGCCGACTTCTTCTGGATCGCGGCCCACTGCGCCTCCAGGCGCTCGACGTCGGCGCGCAGCTCGGCCTCGCTCGCACCCTCGGCGGCCGTGCGCACGATGACGCCCGCGCCGTCAGGCACGACGTCCCGCAGGATCTTCTTGAGCCGGCTGCGCTCGGTGTCGGGCAGCTTGCGGCTGATGCCGGTCATGCCACCGCCGGGCACGAAGACCAGGTAGCGGCCGGCGAGCGTGACCTGCGAGGTCAGGCGGGCGCCCTTGTGACCGATCGGGTCCTTGGTGACCTGCACGAGGACGGAGTCGCCCGACTTCAGGGCCTCCTCGATGCGGCGCGGCTGACCCTCGAGCCCGGCCGCGTCCCAGTTCACCTCACCGGCGTACAGGACGGCGTTGCGCCCCTTGCCGACGTCGACGAACGCCGCCTCCATGCTGGGCAGCACGTTCTGCACGCGGCCGAGGTAGACGTTGCCCACCATCGACGCCTGCGACTGCTGCGAGACGTAGTGCTCCACGAGCACGCCGTCCTCGAGCACGGCGATCTGCGTGCGGCCGTCGCGCTCGCGCACGACCATCGACCGCGTCACCGACTCGCGGCGCGCGAGGAACTCGGCCTCCGTGATGATCTGGCGGCGGCGGCCGGCGTCGCGGCCCTCGCGGCGGCGCTGACGCTTCGCCTCGAGCCGGGTGGAGCCCTTGAGCGCGGTGACCTCGTCGCGGTCGCGCGTCCGTGCCACCGCGGCCTCGGCCCGCTCCGCGCGGGTGCCGCGGCGGCGACGGCGGCGGCGACGGCTCGACGCCGAGTCCCCGCCCTCGTCGTCGCCCTGCTCGTCACCGTGCTCGTCGCCGTGCTCGTCGTCCTGCTCGTCGGCGTCCTCGTCCGCGGGGCGCGTGGCGGCACCGTCGCGACGGCCGTCCTCGGACTCCGCGGAGTCCAGCGAGTCGTCGGAGTCCTCGTCGCCCTCACCGGGCTCGGTGTCGTCCTCGGGGCGGCGGCCGCCACGGCGACCGCGGCCGCCACGTCGACGGCGACGGCGCGGACGGATCTCGTCCTCCTCGCCGTCCTCGTCGCTCAGGTCCTCGGGGCCGAGGTCGACCAGCTCGATGCCCTCGGCGACGAGCTCGGACTCGATGACCCCGACCTCCTCGACCGCGGCGGCCTCGTCCTCGGTGAGCTCGACGGGCTCGGTCGCGGCGACGTCGGGCACGACGGCGGTGTCCTCGACCGCGGGCTCCGCGTCGCGCGGGGTCTCGGTCGTGGCCGTGCCGGGGGCCGGAGCCGTCTGCGCGGCCTCCGGGCGCTCCTCGGCCTGCGCCGGCTTCGACGCGCGGGTGGCGCGGCGCGACCGCGAGCGCGTCGACTCACGCTTCGGGGCCTCGGTGGCCGCGTCGCTCGACGCGGCCTCAGACGGCGCGGACGGCGCGGACGGCGCGGTGGCGGGGGCCTCGGTCACGGCCTCCGGCGCGGTGGCCGCCTCGTCGTGCGGGCGGGGCGGGCCCGCGGGTGCCTGGGCACGACGCGAACGGCGCGCGGTCGACAGGTCCGGCGCCTGGAAGAGCACGGCCGTCGTCGCGAGACGGGGGGTCACCGACCCGCCGCCCGTGGCGGCCGGCGAGCGCGGGGCCGTCGGCTCCTGGCGCGTCGGGGCGGCGGACTCCGGGGCGGTCGCGTCGGCCGGTGCGGCGGCAGCCTTCTTCCGCGGCGACTTCTTCGCGGCGGTCTTCGCCGGGGCCTCGGTCGCGGACGCCTCGTCCGCGTCCTTCGCGGACCTCGCCTTGGCGGACCGCGAGGCGCGCTTCGTGGGAGCCTTCGTGGCGGGCTCGGCAGCGTCGGGTGCGGGCGTCCCGACCGGCTCGGCGGTCGGCTCGACAGTCGGCTCGACAGTCGGCTCGGCGGTCGGTTCGGTGGTGGACGCAGCCTCCGCCGACTTGGCGGTGGCGGACCGGCGCGTGCGGGTCGTGCCCGTGGCGCGGCCGCGGCCCTTGGCGGCAGGCGCCTGCTCGGGCTCGGGAGCGGTCTCGACGACCGCCTCGGCCGGCGTCTCGGTGCGCGCGGGCACGTCAGCGGTCGCCTGGGCGCCGGTGGAGCGGGTGGCGCGGCGACGCGTGCGGGCGGGCTTCTGCGCGGTGTCGTCACCGTCGGCACGACCGCCGGGACCCTGCGGCAGGACGATGTCGTCGAGGCTCGCAGACCCGCCGGTGAGGGCGTCGTCGCGCGCCGCGGCCCGCTCGGGCAGGACGAGGTCGGACAGCGAGGAGCCGGGACCGGCCGGGGCAGGCTCCGCCGGCGTGCTCGCGGAGGCCGGCTGCTCCGCCGCCGGGCCCTTCGGGGCGGCGGCGGCGCGGGTCGCGCGGCGACGAGCGGGCTTGCGGGCTGCGGCGTCGGTCGGGTTGTCGGACGTCACGGAAGGCGCTCCAGCTCCGGTGGTCCCGCCCCCACACGTGCGGACCACCGGTGGTCGTCGTCGGACGGTGGCGCTGCTCAGCGCCCCGGCCGACGGAAGTCTCGGTTCCGGCTGCGGCACCGCGCTCTTCGCGGACGCCTGCCCCCTGGCCTCGTGCCTGGCGGCGGCATCGCGTGCGGATCGCGAGTGCTGCGAGCTCGTGGGCCGGCCCGGGATGTGGGCCCGGACGGCTTCGGACCAGTATCGCACCCTGCGCGACCCGCCGCGTGACACGCCGCCGTCCGACGCGCCGTGACCGAACCCGGCTTGACTTGTGAAGACCTTCACGACCAAGATCGTGAAAGTCTTCACGAACCTCGCCAGCCGGGCGGTGGTCACGAAGGCCACACCCGAATCCGCCGAGGTCGTGCGCTTCCGAGCTGGCGGTCCTACCGTCGGAAGACGACCCGGTCGAGCCTCAGGAGAACCCGTGGACGCCCTCGCACTGGCCCGCTGGCAGTTCGCCATCACCACCGTCTACCACTTCATCTTCGTCCCGCTCACCATCGGCCTCGCGCCCCTGGTCGCCGGCATGCAGACGGCGTGGGTCGTCACCAAGAAGGAGCGCTGGCTCCGCCTCACCAAGTTCTTCGGCAAGCTCCTGCTGATCAACTTCGCGCTCGGTGTCGTCACCGGCATCTGGCAGGAGTTCCAGTTCGGGATGGCCTGGAGCGAGTACTCCCGCTTCGTCGGCGACGTCTTCGGTGCTCCCCTCGCGATGGAGGCCCTCGCCGCCTTCTTCGTGGAGTCCGTCTTCCTCGGCCTGTGGATCTTCGGCTGGGACCGCGTCTCGAAGAAGGTCCACCTGGCCGCCATCTGGCTGTTCGCCCTCGCGACCAACCTGTCCGCGTTCTTCATCCTCGCCGCCAACTCCTGGATGCAGCACCCGGTCGGCACGATCTACAACGCCGAGACGGGCCGCGCCGAGATGGAGTCCATCGGCGCGGTGCTCACCAACAGCACGCTGTGGGCCGCCTTCCCGCACACCATCACCGCCGCCTTCCTCACCGCCGGCACCTTCGTGTGCGGCATCGCCGCCTGGTGGATGGTGCGGCTCGCCCGCACCCGGAAGGCCGAGCACGTCGAGACCGCGCGGAACGTCTACCGGCCCGCCGTCGTCGTCGGCGCCTGGGTGATGCTCATCGCCGGGGCCGGCGTCATCTGGTCCGGCGACACCCAGGGCAAGCTCATGTTCCAGCAGCAGCCCGGCAAGATGGCGTCGGCCGAGGCCCTGTGCGAGGGCGAGGAGGGCGCCGCCTTCTCGATCCTGTCCATCGGCAACCTCAACGAGGGCTGCGAGGGCGTGCGCCACATCCTCACCGTGCCGGGCGTCGCCAGCTACCTGGGCACCGGCCACTTCTCCGGCCCGGAGTCGTTCCTCCCGGGCGTCAACGACGTCCAGGAGCAGTACACCGAGCGCTACGGCGACACCACCGCGTCGGGCGACCCCGTCACCTACACCCCGCCGCTGGCCGTCGCCTACTGGTCGTTCCGGCTCATGATCGGGTTCGCCGCCTTCTCCGCCGCCCTCGCCCTCCTCGCGCTCTGGCTGACGCGCAAGGGACGCGTGAGCGACAACGTCTGGCTCGGACGGCTCGGCATCCTGGCCCTGCCCATGCCCTTCATCGCCTGCTCCTTCGGGTGGATCTTCACCGAGGTCGGGCGGCAACCCTGGGTGGTGGCGCCCAACCCCTCCGGCATCGACCAGGTGCGGCTGCTCACCGAGCGGGGCGTGTCCACGGCCGTGCCGTGGGGCGTGATCCTCGGGTCGATGATCGCCCTCACCCTGGTCTACGCGCTGCTCGCCGTCGTCTGGTACCGCCTCATGCACCGGTACACGATCGAGGGCGTGCCCGCCTCGGTCCGCGACGAGTCGCCGGAGGCCCAGAGCTCCGACGACGACGCCGACCGCCCGCTGTCCTTCGCGTACTGAGCGCCGCACTTTCAAGCATCGAGAACGAGAGCTGGGAGACCCATGGACCTCGCGATCCTCTGGTTCGTCATCATCGCCGTGCTGTGGACCGGGTACCTCGTGCTCGAGGGCTTCGACTTCGGCGTCGGCATGCTGCTGTCGATCCTGCCGCGCGGCACCAAGGAGCAGCGCGACTCCGAGCGCCGCGTCCTCATCAACACGATCGGCCCCGTGTGGGACGGCAACGAGGTGTGGCTGCTCACCGCCGGCGGCGCGACCTTCGCGGCGTTCCCGGAGTGGTACGCCACGATGTTCTCGGGCTTCTACATCCCGCTGCTGATCATCCTGCTCGGGCTCGTCGCCCGCGGTGTCGCGTTCGAGTACCGCGGCAAGATCGCCGACGCCCGCTGGGCGCGCCGCTGCGACCTCGCGATCCAGTTCGGCTCGTGGGTCCCGGCGGTCATGTGGGGCGTGGCGTTCGGCAACCTCGTGCGCGGCCTGCTGCTCGACGAGTCCTTCCAGTACGTGGGCGGGTTCTGGGCGCTGCTCAACCCGTTCGCGCTCGCGGGCGGCCTGACCACGCTCGTCCTGTTCCTGCTGCACGGCAGCGTGTTCGTCGCGCTCAAGACCGACGGCGAGGTCCGCGAGCGCGCCGGGCGGCTGGCGTCCGCGCTGGCGGTCGTCGCCCTGGTCGTGGCCGGCGGGTGGGCCGTGTGGGCGCAGGTCGCCTACTCGGTCGCGTGGACGTGGGTCCCCGTGGCGGTCGCCGCGCTCGCGCTCGTGGGGGTTGTCGTCGCCACGCGGGCCCGGCGCGAAGGGGTGGCGTTCACCCTGTCCGCCGTGGCCATCGCGAGCGCCGTCGTGCTGATCTTCGGTTCCATGTACCCCGACGTCATCCCCGCCCTCGGGGACGGGGTGCCGCTCACGGTCGCCGAGGCCTCGTCCACGCCGTACACCCTGACCGTCATGTCCTGGGTGGCGGTGGTCCTCACCCCGCTCGTCATCGCCTACCAGGCGTGGACGTACTGGGTGTTCCGGCGCCGACTGTCCACGAAGGACATCCCCGCCCCCGCCGGGCTGTCGTGGCAGAAGATCAAGGAGGCGGCGTTCTGACGCACCGGCCGCCCTCGTCCGTGCCCAGCCCTAGCCTGCTCCCGTGAAGCCTCTCGACCCGCGCCTGCTGCGCCGCGCCCGCGCGGCGCGGTGGTACGTCGCCCTGACCGCCGCGCTCGGCGTCGCCGCCGCGGGCGCCGTCGTCGTGCAGGCGTTCGCGATCGCGCACTCCCTCGGTCCCGCCGTCACCGCCGGCAGCGCGGGCACGCCCCTCGTGCTCGCCGACGTCACGCCGTGGCTCGGCCTGCTGGTCGTGGCGCTGGCGGCGCGCGCGGGCATCGCCTGGGCCCAGGAGCGGTACGCGCAGAAGGCAGCTGCCGACGTCGTCGCCGAGCTGCGCGAGCAGGTCGTGGCGCACACCGTGGCGCTCGGGCCGCGGCCCGCCGGCGAGTCGTCCGCCGCGACCGCCACGCTGGCCACGCGAGGCCTGGACGACCTGGCGCCGTACCTCGTGCGGTACCTGCCGCAGCTGCTGCTCACCGCGATCCTCACGCCGGCGCTCGTGCTCGTCGTGCTCGGGCTCGACTGGGTCTCCGCGTTGATCTGCGTGGTGACGCTGCCGCTGGTGCCGCTGTTCATGTGGCTGGTGGGGGTGATGACCGCGGGCGCCTCGGAGCGCCGCCTGCGCACCATCGAGCGGCTGGGGGCGCAGGTGCTCGACCTGCTCGCCGGGCTGCCGACCCTGCGCGCCTTCGGGCGCGAGATCGGGCCCGGCGCCCGGGTGCGCGCCCTCGGCGACGCGTCGCGCCGCGCGACCATGGGCACCCTGCGGATCGCGTTCCTGTCCGGGATGGTGCTCGAGCTCCTCACCACGCTCTCGGTGGCGATCGTCGCGGTAGGCGTCGGCCTGCGCCTGGTCGAGGGGATGATCGCCCTCGTGCCCGCGATCGCGGTCCTCGTCCTCGCGCCCGAGGTGTACCTGCCGCTGCGCCGCGTCGGCGCCGAGTTCCACGCCTCGACCGACGGGCTGGCCGCCGCCGACCGGGCCTTCGCCGTCCTCGACCAGCCGCTGCCGGTCGCGGGCACCGTGGCCGCCCCACCCCTGGCGGGCGCGACCCTCGTGCTCGACGGCGTCGGCGTGCGCGCCGGTGACCGCGACGTCACAGCCCCCGCCGGTCTCACCGCGCGCGTCCCGCTCGGCACCGGCCGCCCCGGCGGCGGCCGGGTGGTGGCGCTGCGCGGCCCCAGCGGGGCAGGCAAGACGACGACCGCGCTCGTGCTGCTCGGGCTGCTGCGCCCCGACGAGGGCCGGGTGCTCGTCGATGTCGACGGTGCCACCCCGATCGATCTGGCCGAGGTCGACCCGGCGACCTGGTGGCCGCAGGTCACGTGGGTGCCGCAGCGCCCCAGCCTCGCGCCCGGGACCCTGCGCGACGCCGTGACCGACGGCCGCGACACCGGCGCGGACGCCCTGGCGGCGGCGGCGCGCACCACCGGGCTGGACGCCGTCGTCGACGCGCTGCCGCACGGCTGGGACACCCCCGTGGGCTTGGGCGGCACCGGGCTGAGCGTCGGACAGCGGCAGCGCGTCGCCCTCACCTCCGCCCTGCTCGACGGAGCGGACGGCGCTGCTCCCCCGCCGCTGGTGGTGCTCGACGAACCCACCGCGCACCTCGACGCCCGCGGGGAGCAGGTGGTGCTCGACACCGTGCGCGCCTGGCGCGACACAGGCCGCACCGTGCTCGTCGTCGCGCACCGCGCGTCCCTGCTGGCGCTCGCCGACCAGGTGGTCGACGTCGCCGCTCGACGGGTCGAGGCGGACGACGCGGAGGTGGTGACCCGATGAGCCGGGACCTGGCGGTCCACGAGCCCACCCGGCAGCCGGCGGCTCTGCCGTCCCGTGACCCCTTGCGCCGGGTGCTGCCGATGCTCGAGGTGCGCTGGACCCGCGTGCTGCGGGCGGTCCTGCTCGGCACGCTCGCCCTCGGGTTCTCGGTGGGGCTGGCCGCCACGGCGGCGTGGCTGATCGCCCGCGCCTCCCAGATGCCCCCGGTGCTGCAGCTGTCGGTCGCGGTCGTGGCGGTGCGCGCGTTCGGCACCGGGCGGGGCGTGCTGCGCTACCTGGAGCGCCTCGCCTCCCACGACGTGGCGCTGCGCGGCATGGCCGCCCTGCGCGCCAACCTCTACGACGCCCTCGCGCGCGGCCCCGTCACCCGGGTGGTGGCGCTGCGCCGCGGCGACCTGCTGGCCCGGGTCGGCGCGGACGTGGACGCGGTGGGCGACGTCGTCGTGCGGGCGCTGATCCCCGCCGGGGTGGCGGTCGGGGTCGGGCTCGGATCCGTGGTCCTGGTGGGCGCGTTCCTGCCCGCCGCGGGTCTCACCCTGCTCGGCTGCCTGCTGCTCACCGGCGTGCTGGCGCCGTGGCTGGCCTCGCGCGCGGCGGCGTCCGTCGAGCGGCGGGGCGCCGAGGCGCGGGCGGAGGTCACCGCACGCGCGCTGGAGGTGCTGGAGGACGGGCAGCAGCTCCGTGTGGCCGGACGCCTCGACGGCCGCCTGGCCGGGCTGCGGGACGCCGACGCGCGGCTCACCCGCTCCACCCACGACGGCGCTCGCATCTCCGGGACGTCCGCGGCCATCGACGCGGGGGCACAGACCCTCGCCGTGCTGTGCTCGCTGCTGCTCGGCATCCCGGCCGTCGCGGCAGGCGCCCTGGCGCCCGTCGAGCTGGCGGTCGTGGTCCTCACGCCGCTCGCCGTCTTCGAGGCCACCTCGACGCTGCCCGCGGCCGCCGTCCAGCTGCGCCGTTCGCGCGAGGCCGCCCGCCGCCTGGTCGCCCTCCTGCCCGACCCGTCGGGCGCCCGGCCTCCCGAGACGCCGCCCCCGCCGGACGGGGCGCACGCGCTGCTGGAGCTCGACGGGGTCGGCGCGGGATGGGCGGACCGCGCCGTCGTGGCCGACGTGGACCTCACCCTCCGGCCGGGCGCGGTGGTCGCGCTCGCCGGCCCGTCCGGCGTCGGCAAGACGACGCTGCTCCTCACGGCCGCCGGGCTGCTCCCGGCCCGCACCGGACACGTCCGCGCCACGCCGGACGGCACGCTGTTCGTCGCGGAGGACGGGCACCTCTTCGGCACGACGGTGCTGGAGAACCTTCGGGTGGCCCGCCCCGACGTGACGCCCGACGACGCCCGGAGCACGCTCGCCGCCGTCGGCCTCGACCGCTGGCTCGCAGGGCTGCCGGACGGTCTCGACGCCATGCTCGGGCCCGACGGCGCCGACGTCTCCGGCGGCGAGCGTCGCCGCCTGCTCGTCGCCAGGGCGCTGCTCGCCCCGGCGCGCGTGCTGCTGGTCGACGAGCCCGCGGAGCACCTCGACGCCGCCACGGCCGACGCCCTGGTCGCGACGCTGGTGGCGCACGCGCGCACCACCGGGCGGGCGGTCGTGCTCGCGTCGCACCGCCTCACCCCGCTGGCGGCCGCCGACGAGGTGCTGCTGCTGGGCGGCGCCGCTGCGGGCGGCACGGCGGACGGGACGGCGAGGGTCGTCGCGCGCGGCACGCACGACGAGCTGCGGCGCGACGTGCCGGACTACGCCTGGGCGGCGCGGCAGGAGCACGCCCTCGCCGGTCCTCCCCAGGGATGACGACGCGCCCGGAGGCCGCCGCTAGCGTCCTGGTGTGATCACCATCGAGTCCCTGACCAAGCGGTACGGCGGCTTCACGGCCGTCGACGACGTCTCCTTCACGGCGCGCCCGGGCCGGGTCACCGGCTTCCTCGGACCGAACGGCGCGGGGAAGTCCACCACGCTGCGGCTCCTGACGGGTCTCGCCGCACCGACGTCGGGCACCGCGACCGTGCTGGGACGCCGCTACGCCGACCTGCCCAACCCTGGCCTGGAGGTCGGGGTGCTGCTCGACGCGTCGGCGCAGCACGGCGGTCGCACGGGCCGCGAGACCCTGGTGCTGGCCCAGCGCACGATGGGGCTGTCCGCCGCCCGGGTGGACGCGGTGCTCGACCTCGTCGGCCTGACCCGCGCGGAAGGCCGGCGCCGGGTGCGCGACTACTCCCTGGGCATGCGGCAGCGGCTCGGGATCGCCACGGCGCTCCTGGGCGCGCCGGACGTGCTCGTCCTCGACGAGCCCGCGAACGGCCTCGACCCGGCGGGCATCCGCTGGATGCGCGACCTCCTGCGCGGCTTCGCGGACGACGGCGGCACGGTGCTGCTGTCCAGCCACCTGCTGGCCGAGATCGAGATGATCGCCGACGACATCGTGATGATCGGCCGCGGCCGCGTCGTCGCCGCCGGGACCACCCGCGAGCTGCTCGCGGGGGTCGGGACGCTCGTGCGCTCCGACGACGGCGCGGCGCTCGGTGCGGCCCTCGGCGACGCCGGGTTCCAGGTCGCGCCGACGGCGGACGGAGCCGTCGCGACGGACGCCGACCTCGCGACCGCCGGACGCGTGGCCTTCGCCGCAGGGCTCGCGGTCACCGAGCTGCGGCCCGCCGACGGTGCGGGCCTGGAGGAGATGTTCCTCGAGCTCACGTCCGACGACCAGCGCGACCCCGCACCGGCGCTGACCGAGGGGGCGGCGGCATGAGGGCCACGATCCCGATGACCCGCCTCGTGGACGTCGAGGTGCGCAAGATGCTCGACACCCGCGCGGGCGCCTGGCTGCTGATCTCGGTCGCGCTCGTCGCCGCGCTGGTGGTGGGGGCCGTGACCGTGTGGGGGCGCGACGACGAGGTCACCTTCGCGTCGTTCACGCGCATGATCGCGTTCCCGATGCAGCTCGTGCTGCCGATGGTGGCCGTGCTCGCCGTGACGAGCGAGTGGAACCAGCGCAGCGCCCTGACGACGTTCGCGCTGGTCCCCCGGCGCGGGCGGGTCGTCGTCGCGAAGGGCGTCGCCGCCGTGACGGTGGCGCTGCTCGCCGGCGCCGTGGAGCTCGTCGCGGCCGCCGGGGGGACCGTCGCCGCGTCCGCGTTCCGCGGCATCTCCCCCGTGTGGGACCTGACCCTGGAGCAGACCGGGCGGGCCGTGCTGCTCAACGTGGTCGCGCTGGCCGTCGGCTTCGGGTTCGCGGTGCTGATCCGGGCGTCGGCGCCCGCGCTGGTCGCCTACCTCGGGTTCATGCTCGTCCTGCCGTCGCTGTCCGGGCTGGTCGCGAGCCTGGCGCCGTGGTGGGCCGCGCACGGCACCTGGCTCGACCTGAGCCTCGCGATGAGCATGCTGACCGCGCCGGACGTCACGGGCGAGCAGTGGGCGCAGCTCGGCACGGCGAGCCTCGTGTGGATCGGCGTGCCCCTCGTCGTCGGCATGCGGCGTCTGCTGCGGGCGGAGATCCGCTAGCGCCGCCCTTCGCCGAGCACCGCCATCGCCGCGGCGCGGCCGGGGACACCGCTCACTCCCCCGCCGCGCCGCGCGCCCGCCCCGGCGAGCAGCACCCGCGGGTGCACGGTCTCGACACCCCACGACCCCGGCCGGTCCAGGCCGTCGTCCTCGGCCCACGGCCACGACAGGTCCCGGTGGAAGATGTGGCCGCCCGGCAGCCCGACGTCGCGCTGCAGGTCGGTGGGGGTGCGCGCCTCCAGGCACGGCCGGCCGGCGGCGTCGCGCAGCAGCACGTCCTCGACGGGTTCCGCGAGCACCGAGTCGAGGGAGGCGAGCGTCGCGGCCAGGGCCCGTTCCCGTGCGTCGTCGTGCGCGGCCGGGTCGTCGGCCCGGAACAGCCGCGCCGGCATGTGCAGGCCGAAGAGCGTGAGGGTCTGGGCGCCGGACGCGCGCAGGTCGTCCCCGAGGATCGACGGGTCGGTGAGCGAGTGGCAGTAGATCTCGCACGGCGGGAGGGCGGGCACCCGGCCCGCCGCGGCGTCCGCGTGCGCGGCCTGGAGCTGGTCGAACGACTCGTTGACGTGCAACGTCCCGCTGAACGCCGCCACCGGGTCGACGGCGTCGCGCAGCCGCGGCAACCGGCGCAGCAGCATGTTGACCTTGAGCTGGGCGCCCTCGGGCGGCGCGGGCGTCGCCCGGCCGGAGGGTGCCGCCCCGCCGGCGGCCAGGAGGTCGTCGAGGACGTCCGGTGCCGCGCCGCACAGCACGGTGGCCGCCGCGACCTCCTGCTCGCGGCCGTCGTCGTCGGTCCACACGATCCGGGCGTCGCCGCCGCCGCCCGGGTCGACGGCGGTCACGGCGGCGCGCGTGACGACCGTCGCCCCGGCCGCGAGGGCGGCGTCGCGCAGCGCCCCGGACACCGCGCCCATACCGCCCACCGGGACGTCCCAGTCCCCCGTGCCGCCCCCGGCCACGTGGTAGAGGTAGCAGCGGTTCTGGACCAGCGACGCCTCGTCCAGGTCCGCGAAGGTGCCGATGAGGCCGTCGGTCGCGACCACGCCCCGCACGACGTCCGACCCGAACCGGGCGCGCAGGGCCTCCCCCAGCGGACGCTCGACGAGCGCGTCCCACGTGGCGTCGTCGTCCACCAGCGCGCGGGCCTGGGCCCGCGACCGCAGCGGCTCCGTGAGCGTGGGGAACAGCCGGCGGGCGAGGCGGCCGGTGGCCGCGTACCAGCCGGCCCACGCGGCGTGGTCGGCCGCGGGCGCGCCGACCGCGGCGAACGACGCCCGGGTGGCGGCGTCGTCCGCGGTGTCGACGAGCAGCCCCGCGTCCCCCACCGGCGTGTACGACGAGAAGCGCCGGCGACGCAGCGCCACCGGCAGCCTCAGCTCGCGCACGATCACGGGCGGCAGGAGCGACACCAGGTAGGAGTAGCGCGACAAGCGCGCCTGCACGCCGGGGAACACCGCCGCGGACACGGCCGCACCGCCCACGTGGTCGAGACGCTCCAGCACCAGCACGTCGCGCCCGGCGCGGGCCAGGTACGCGGCTGCGGTCAGCCCGTTGTGCCCGCCGCCCACCACGACGGCGTCGTAGCGCGCGGCGAGGGTCGTCATCCGCCGAGCCGCGCCAGGAAGAGCGCCTCGCCCACGGCGAGGTGCTCGATCTCGCTCGGGTGCACGCTCTCGTTCGGCGCGTGGATCAGGCAGGCCGGCTCCTCGACGCCGAGCAGCACGATCGCGGCGTCGGGGTACTGGCTCGCGAGGATGTTGCACAGCGGGATCGACCCGCCCTGACCGGCCGTCACCGTGGCCTGCCCGTAGGCGTCCGCGAGCGCCGTGGACAGCGTCTCGAAGACGTGCCCGTCCGTGCGTGCGGCGAACGGCTGCCCGACGGCGTCGCGCTCCACGGTCACGCGCACGCCCCACGGCGCGTGCGCCTCGAGGTGGGCGACCAGCTTGTCCTGGAGGTCCTGCGCGTCGGCGCCGGGCGGCACCCGCAGGTTGAGCCGGGCGGCGGCCCGCGGCTGGATCGCGGCCGCCGAGCCGACGACCGACGGCGCGTCGATGCCGAGGATCGTCAGGGCCGGCCGGGCCCACAGCATGTCGGCGACCGCGCCGTCGCCCAGCAGGGTGGTGCCGGGGAGCGCGCCCGCGTCGGCGCGGAAGGCCTCGGCGTCGTACGGCACGCCGGGCCACGTGCCCGTCGTGTCCACACCGTCGATCGTCGTGTTCCCCTCGGCGTCGCGCAGGGTGGCCAGGATCGCGACCAGGGCGGCGAGGGCGTCGGGCGCGGCCCCGCCGAACATGCCGGAGTGGATCTCCCCCTCGAGGGCCTCGACGTGCAGCACGACCGTCGTGGCGCCACGCAGCGACACGGTGAGCGTCGGCAGGCCGAGCCGCGCGTTGCCGGTGTCCTGCACCAGCATGGCGTCGGCCGCGAGGGCGCCCGGGTGGTCCTCGACCCAACGGTCCAGGCCGCCCGTGCCCTGCTCCTCCGAGCCCTCGATCACGATCCGCACGCCCACCGGCAGGTCGTCGCCCACCAGCGAGCGCAGCGCCCGCAGCGCCGTGAGGTGGGTGACGACGTTCCCCTTGCAGTCGGCGGCCCCCCGGCCGTAGAGCCGGCCGTCCCGTTCCGTCAGCTCGAACGGGGGCGTCGTCCACGCCGCGTCGTCGAGCGGCGGCTGCACGTCGTAGTGCGCGTACAGGAGCACCGTCGGCGCGCCGGGCGGACCCGGCCGGTACCCCACCACGACGTCCGAGCCGTCCGGGGTGCGTTCCCGGCGGGCGTCGTCGATGCCCTCGGCGCGGAACGCGTCCACCACCCACTGCGCCGCCCGCTCGCACTCGGCCCGCGGGTACAGGCGCTCGTCCGCGACGGACGGGATGGCCACGAGCGTGCGCAGGTCGTCCAGCGCGCGCGGCATCAGCGGGGCGACGGCGGCCCGCACGGCCTGCGGGTCAGGGCTGGTGGTCATCAGGTCTCCTAGGAGCTGGCGCCGGTGGACTGCGTGGTCGTCGAGCTGGTCGTCGAGCTGGTCGTCGAGTTGGTCGTCGAGTCGAGGTTGAGGGAGTCGACGTACGCCTCGAACGCGTCCAGCTGCTCGGGGCAGTACGTCTCGATGACCAGGCGGTCGCCCTGGAGGCGACGCTCGTCCAGGACCGACGGGCGCAGACCCGGCCCGGCCGCGCCGTTCGACGCGCCGAGGTTCGCGGTGGCGTCGACGAGAGCGGCCGGATCGGTGCAGAACCCACCGCCGTCCGAGCCGAGGACGCGGGCGATGGTCTCCTCGGAGAAGGCCGTGATCCCGATGTCGGCGAACGCCGCGTGCAGGGTCGCGGCCTTCTGCTCGGCCTCTCGCTCGTCCTGCCGGTCCTGGTGGCCGGCGAACTGGATCATCATGATCGCGCCGAGCACCAGCACCAGGATCGCGGCCGCGGTGTACGTGATCCAGCGTCGTCGGCCGGGGGCGCCGGGCTCGGGCTCGTGCGACGGCGTCGTCGTGGTCATCTCACGCCTCCGTCCCGGCGGCCGCGCCGCCCGTCGCGTCGTCCGTCGTGCCGTCCGTCGTCTCGGCCGAAGGCTGCCGCCAGGACGGCTTGCGCAACCGCAGGAACAGCCACGGGATGAGCAGGCCGATGACACCGAGCCCGCCGCCCACGATGAGGAAGTACGTGCCCCCGGACCCGCTGGAGAACTGCGCCGGCGGCACGAAGCCGATCACGAGGGCGGCGACCGAGGCGAGGAACCCCACCACGCACAGCAGGCCGAGCGCCGGCGCCCGGTAGCCGCGGGGATGGTCGGGCGCCGTCCGGCGCAGCCGCAGCGCCGCCACGAACAGCAGCAGGTACATGATCAGGTACACCTGCGTGGTGATCACCGACAGGATCCAGTAGGCGCTGGAGACGTCCGGGATGAACGCGTACAGCAGCGCGATGACCGTGGTGAACACCCCCTGCGCCACGAGGATGTTCTGCTGCACGCCGTGCTTGTTCAGCTGCTGCAGGAAGGGCGGCATGTAGCCCTCCTCGCGCGCCACCGTCAGCAGCCCCTTCGACGGCCCGGCGAGCCACGTCAGCATGCCGCCGATCGACGCGGCGATGAGCATCAGCCCCAGGATCGGCGTCAGCCACGAGACCCCGAAGTTGGCGAAGAACGCGTCGAACGCCTGCATCACGCCCGCGGTGAGGGAGAGCTGGTCGGCCGGGATCACCCAGCTGATCGCGACCGCCGGGAGGATGAAGATCAGCAGCACCAGGCCGATCGCGAGGAACATCGACCGTGGGAACTCCTTGGCCGGGTGGCGCAAGGAGGTCACGTGCACCGAGTTCATCTCCATGCCGGCGTACGACAGGAAGTTGTTCACGATGAGCACCAGCGAGGCGATGCCGGTCCACTGCGGCAGCAGGTGCGAGGAGTCCATCGGCGCGGCCGACGAGTTGCCCTGACCGAGGAACACCATCCCCAGCACCACGAGGATCGCCGCCGGGACCAGCGTGCCGATGATCAGCCCCGCGCTCGACAGGCCCGCGACCGTCTTCGTGCCCTGGGACGACACGCACACCCCGGCCCAGTAGATGACGATGATGACGATCGCCACGTACACGCCGTTCGACGCCAGCGCCGGGTTGATGACGTACGCGAGCGTGCTGGCCACGTACCCGAGCAGGCTCGGGTAGTAGAAGATCGTCATCGCGAACTGGCACCACACGGCCAGGAACCCCAGCGGCTTGGACAGCCCCTCCGCCACCCACCGGTAGACGCCCCCCGACCAGCCCGAGGCGAGCTCCGCCGAGACGAGCGACGTCGGCAGCAGGAACACGATCGCCGGGACCACGTACAGGAACACCGCCGCGAGCCCGTAGACCGCCATCGTCGGCGCCGCCCGCAGGCTCGCCACCGACGACGTGATCATGAACGCCAACGTCAGCCACGTGATGTAGTTCCGCGGCGTGCGCGCCGTCATCGCGCGGCGCACCTGCTCCCGCGTGGGCGGCGGGCCGTCGATCGTCCCCGCACCCGAGCCCGCGCCCCCGGCACCTGTCCCCGACGTCGTCATGCCGACCTCCCGACACCCCGCCGTCCGGCACCCGCCGGACGGCACGACGATATGGGGGCAGGTCACGGGCCGCACCACGAACGCCGCACCTCCCCGCCGTCCGGGCTGCTAGCGTCGCCAGGCGTGAAGATCCTCGTGCCGGGCAACGTGCCCTTCGACCTGACGATCGACGTGCCGGGCGTGGAGGTGGCGCGCTACGTCATGCGCGACCCGGTGCCCGAGGAGCACACGGACGCCGACGCCCTCGTCACGTGGTCCAGCCCCCAGCGGGTGCTGGAGGACGCCGCGCGCCGCCTGACCCGCCTGCGCTGGGTCCAGACGCTCAACGCGGGCCCCGACCAGGCGCTCGCGGCCGGGTTCGCGCCGGACGTGGTGATCTCGTCCGGCCGCTCCCTGCACGACGCGACCGTCGCCGAGCACACCCTCGCGCTGGTGCTCGCGTCGGTCCGCCGGCTCGACCGCACGCTCGCCGCCCAGCGGGAGCACACGTGGGACCGCGACCTCGGCCGCGAGCAGGCGCGCGAGGAGCAGCTGTTCACGCTGCGCGGCGCGCGCGTGACCGTCTGGGGGTTCGGCTCCATCGCCGCCGTGCTCGCCCCGCTCCTCGCCGCCCTCGGCGCGCGGGTGACCGGCGTGGCGTCGTCGGCGGGCGAGCGCTACGGCTTCCCGGTCGTGTCCTCGATCGACGAGGTGGCGCCGACCACCGACGTGCTGATCTCCCTGCTGCCCGCCACGGAGGCGACCCACCACGCCCTCGACGCGCGCGTCCTCGGCCTGCTCCCGGACCACGCCCGGTTCGTCAACGCCGGCCGCGGTGCCACGGTGGACGAGGACGCGCTGGTCGCCGCGCTGCGCGGCGGCACGCTCGCCGGCGCCGCGCTGGACGTCACCGAGACCGAGCCCCTGCCGGAGGACTCGCCGCTGTGGGACGCGCCGCACCTGATCCTCACGCCGCACGTCGCGGGCGGCCGTCCCCAGGGGGCGGCGGAGTTCGTCTCCGCGCAGCTGACGGCGTGGCTGGCCGACGGCGCGGCCGGGCTGCGCAACGTCGTGGCGCGCTGAGCGCCCCGCCGGCGAGGGTCCCGCGGGAGGGACCGGCTACCAGCGGCCGCTGCGCGGGCGCGGCTGGCAGACCGGGCAGGTGTACGACGAGCGGTTCATGAACGCGTCGCGCCGGATCGGCGTGCCGCAGCGCGGGCACGGCTCGCCCGCGCGCCCGTAGGCCGCGAGGCCCCGCGCGAAGTACCCGGACTCGCCGTTGACGTTGACGTACAGCGCGTCGAAGCTGGTGCCGCCCTGCACGAGCGACTCCGTCATGACCTCCGTGGCGGCGTCGAGGGCCCGGCGCACCTCCGCCGGCCGCAGCCGGTCGGTGGCGCGGGCGAAGTGCAGGCGTGCCCGCCACAGCGCCTCGTCCGCGTAGATGTTGCCGACGCCGGACAGCAGGGTCTGGTCGAGCAGCGCGCGCTTGATCCCGGTGCGCCGGCGGCGCACCGCGGCCACGACCGCGTCCACGTCGAAGGCCGGGTCCAGGGGGTCACGGCCGATGTGCGCGACCGGCTCCGGGACGGCCGGGAGGTCGCTGCCGAGGCCGCCCGGCGCACCGTCGGGCGTCGGCTCCAGGTCCACCACCGACAGGTGGCCGAACGTGCGCTGGTCGACGAAGTCGAGGAGCTCGGCACCGCTCGGCGCGTCCTCCAGGTGCAGGCGGACACGCAGGTGCGGGTGCGCCCAGTCCCCCGCCACCGCCGGGTCGCGCACGAGGAGCTGGCCGGACATGCCGAGGTGCGCCAGGAGCGCAGACCCGTCGGGAGAGGCCGCCGTCGTGCCGCCGAGCGGCAGCCAGAGGAACTTGCCCCGGCGGACGGCGGCGTCCAGACGCCGGCCGCGCACCTGGTCCACGAAGGAGACGGGGCCGCCGTCGTGGCGGCGCACGGAGTAGTCGCGGAACACCTCGGCGTCGCGCACGACGGCGCCCACCACCAGGCGGTCGAGGCCGTCCCGGACGGTCTCGACCTCGGGGAGCTCAGGCACCGGCGGCGTCGGCCGTGGAGGGGCTCCCGGGGAGCGGGAGCGCCTGGAGGGCGTGGTACGCCTCCTCCGCGGCCGCCTGCTCGGCGTGCTTCTTCGCGGTGCCGGTGCCGAGGCCGAGCACGGGGCCGGCGGCCACCTGCGCGTGGAAGACACGGGCGTGCTCCGGGCCGTCGCCCCGCACCTCGTACACCGGGGCGCCGAAGCCGCGCTCCGCAGCCGCCTCCTGCAGCGACGTCTTCCAGTCGAGCCCGGCGCCGAGGTCGGCCGCCGCCGCGAGGGTGCTGTCGACGAGCCGGTGCACCAGCTCGCGCGCCGGCTCCAGGCCGTGCGACAGGTAGGTCGCGCCGATCAGCGACTCGACGGTGTCCGACAGGATGGAGTCCTTGTCGAAGCCTCGCGTGCGGATCTCGCCCTTGCCGAGCAGCACGTAGCTGCCGAGGTCGAGGCGGCGCGCGACGGCGGCGAGCGCGCGCTGCGACACCGTGGCCGCGCGCATCTTGGCGAGCTCACCCTCGGAGTGGTCCGGGTGGCGCCGGTACAGCGCCTCCGTGACGACCAGACCCAGGACGGTGTCGCCCAGGAACTCGAGCCGCTCGTTGGTCGGGATGCCCCCGGCCTCGTGCGCGAACGAGCGGTGCGTCAGGGCAAGCACGAGAAGCTCGGGGTCCAGGTGGACCCCGAGCTTCTCGAGAAGAGCAGTCGGCTCCGGCCGCTGCCGGGGGCCGCGTGCAGGCATGTCAGCCCGCGTGCTCGGTGCGCAGCGCCTCAGCGTACTGGCGGCCCTTGTAGGCACCGCAGGTGGGGCAGGCGGCGTGGGACAGCTTCTGCCCCTTGCAGCTCGGGCACGTGGTGAGGACGGCCGCGGTGGTCTTCCACTGCGAGCGACGCGCCCGGGTGTTGCTGCGCGACATCTTGCGCTTCGGAACAGCCACGGCTAGCTCTCTTTCGTCTCGTCGGACACGCTCGACTCCTCGAGCATGGTCTGCAATGCCGACCACCGGGGGTCGACCAGGTCGTGATGGTGGTCAGGGTCGTCCGCCAGCCGGGCCCCGCAGACGGAGCACAGGCCGGGGCAGTCCTGACGGCACAGCGGTTGAAATGGTAGTGCAGTTACGAGCGAATCCCGAACCGCCGGCTCGATGTCGGCCAGGTCGTCGACCAGCACCGGCTCGTCCTCGGCATCCTCGTCGCCGGACTCCTCCGCCGCCTTGGCCCGCTCGGGGTAGGCGAACAGCTCCTGCACGCGCACCGTCACCTGCTTGGACACCGGGTCGAGGCAGCGCGCGCACTCCCCCACCGCCGTGCCGCGCACGACGCCGGTGATCAGCACCCCCTCCAGGACCGACTCGAGCCGGAGGCCCAGCGTCAGGTCGTCACCCTCGGGCACGCCGATGACGGCGGTCCCCATGTCCGCGGGAGCGGGCACGACACGCGCGACCTCCTCCATCGTCCCGGGTCGCCGAGACAGCTCGTGCGTGTCGAGCACGAGCGGCGAAGGCTTCGCGGTGGCGATGGCAGGCTCCAAGGACTGGCGGGCGAAAGGGGGGCGGCCCGCGACGGGGCCAGCGATCTAGTCTAGGCCATCGCGGACACGTGTGGCAGCACGCCCGGACGTGACCCGTCTCTCACGGACCGGCCACGACGCGCTCCGGACGGGCTCCGACGGGGTCAGGACTGCGTGCCCTGCGGCCATCGCGGGTCGGCGACGGAGTCCCACCGCACCCGGGGCGAGCCCTGCTCCAGCCGGTCGGCGAGCTTCTCCCGGCCGGCGCGCACCTGGCTCGACAGGGCGTCCAGGTCCTGCTGGAGGTCCGCGAGCCTGCCGTCGCAGTACGCGTCCGCGTCCGCGCGCAGCGCCGCGGCCCGGCGCTCAGCTTCCGCCACGATCTCGGCGGCGCGGGACTGCGCCTGCACCACGACCTGCTCCGTCTGCACCAGCTCGATGGCGCGGGCTCGGGCGGACGCCACGATCTCCTCGGCCTGGCGGTGCGCGTCGTCCAGCGTGTCGCGCGCCGCGGCGAGCACCTCGTCCGCCCGGCCCACCTGGGTGGGCAGCGCGTCGCGCAGCTCGTCGACCAGGCCGAGGGCCTGGTCGCGGTCGACCTTCACGTTGGTCGACAGGGGCACCGAGCGCGCGTTCTCGACCAGCGCAGCCAGGTCCTCCAGGATGTCCAGGAGTCCGCCGACCGGGTTCTCCTGCTCCTCGCCGGCCGGGGTCCTCTGGGTCGTCTCGCTCATCCCTGCTCCTTGGTCCGGTTCGTGCCGCTCAGTGCCGCGCGCACCGCGTCCGCCACCCCGGGCGGCACGAGGTCGTCGATCGGCCCGCCGTACCGGGCCACGTCCTTCACCAGCGACGACGCGACGTGGGCGAAGCGCTGCTCCCCCGGCAGGAAGACCGTCTCCACGCCGGTCAGGTGACGGTTCATGAGCGCCATCGGCACCTCGGCGTCGAAGTCCGCCCCGCCGCGCAGCCCCTTGACCACCGCGACCGCGCCGATCTCCCGGCAGAAATCCACGAGGAGCCCCGGCACGACCTCCACCCGCACGGCGGCGGTCTCCGGGTCTGCGGCGAGCGCCGCCCGGGCGAGCCCCACGCGCTCCTCGGGGCCCAGCAGGGCGTTCTTGGCGGCGTTGTGCGCCACCCCGACCACGACCTCGTCGAACATCCGGCACGCCCGCCGGACGATGTCGAGGTGGCCGAGGGTGATCGGGTCGAACGACCCGGGGCAGACGGCGATGCTCACCCGGTCACGCTAGTACAGCGCCGTCCCGATCCCCGGGACCCTGGCCGGTCCCGTCGCGGGTGCCTCCGGCCGTGCCGCGAGCGCTCGACGGGGACACCATGAGGGATGGCCACCGCCGCCCCGGGCGCCGTCCCCGACGTCGTCCCCCTCACCACCGACGCCCAGCTGGCGTCGCTCTGGCGGGACGTGCTCGCGCCGTCGTTCCCGCCGGCCGAGCTGATCACGCTCGAGGCCCTGCGCGCCGGTTGCCGCTCCGGCGAGCAGACGGCGCACGGCGTCGAGCGCGGCGGCCACGTCACCGCCGGCGTGGTCGCGTCGTGGTCGCCGGCCACCCGGGTGCTGCTGCTCGACTACCTCGCCATCGCCCCGGGCGGGCGCGGCGGTGGCCTGGGCGGCCTGCTGCTGGACCGCTCCGTCGCGGCGTGGCGGGCCGAGCGCGCCCCGGCGCTCGTGCTGGCGGAGGTCGAGCACCCGGGGCATCACGCCGCCCACCCCCAGCACGGCGACCCCGCCGCACGGCTGCGCTTCTACGCCCGGCACGGGGCAGGCGCGCTGGCCGTGCCCTACTTCCAGCCCGGCATGAACGGGCCCGGCTCGCCTCGCGTCCCGGCGATGCTGCTCCTCGCTCTCGAAGTGAGCGACGACCTGCGGGACGGCGAGTCCCACGACCTGCCCGGCGACCTGCCCCACGACGTGCCCGGCGACCCGGTGGTCCGCTTCCTCACCGAGCACCTCGTCGCGTGCGAGGGCGTGCTGGTCGACGACGCGGCCACGCGGCGGCTGCTCGCGGCGGCGTCCGCCGAGCGGGTCCCGCTGGTGGACCCGGGCGACCGGGTCGCTCTTGCCGCCGTCCCCGTGGGGATCTTGGAGGGCGCGGAGCAGTACGCCCCGCCGCGGTCAGCCGGCTGAGCCGGTCAGCCGGCTGAGCCTGTCAGCCGGCTGAGCCTGTCAGCCGGCCGAGCCTGTCAGCCGGCCGAGCCTGCCGTGCTCGGGCCGCCCGCCTTCTGTTCCGGCTCCGGCTCCGGCTCGGGCTCGGGCTCGGGCTCGGGCTCGGGCTCGGGCTCGGGCTCGGGCTCCGCATAGTGCACGGCCGTCTCGCCGTAGTCCTTGCGGGCGAACGCCGCCAGGCCCGACGGCCAGGCCGGCTCCGGGCTGCGGGTGGAGCGCTCGACGACGACGACGGCACCCGCGGCGAGCACACCGGGCGCGGCGAGGTGCGCGAGCACCGTCGCGAGCGCGTCCTCCGCCAGGTCGTACGGGGGGTCGAGGAAGACCAGGTCGACGCCGCGAGCCGCGGCGCCGTCGGCGGGCACGGCGCCTGCCGCGAACCGCTCGGCGGAGTCCGTCACGACCCGGACCTCGCGCTGGAGGCCCAGCGCGGCGACGTTGCGGCGTGCGACGTCCGCGGCACGCCGGTTCGCGTCGACCAGCACGACGTCGGCGGCGCCGCGGCTGGCGGCCTCGAGGCCGAGCGCGCCGGACCCGGCGTACAGGTCGAGCACCCGCGCGCCGTCCAGCACGTCCAGGTGGTCCAGGCGGGAGAAGATCGCCTCGCGGACCCGGTCGCTCGTGGGTCGCGTGCCCTTCGGCGGCACCTGCAGCGAGCGCCCGCCGAAGCGGCCGGCCACGATCCTCGTCATGCCGCCGAGCCTAGGTCACGGGCAGCGAGTGCCCGCGCGCGCCTGGCGACAGGGGCTCAGGCCCGCTCGAGGAACTCCTCCTGCTCCTCGTCGAGCTGCGCCTCGATCGCCGCGCGCAGCTCGGGGTGGTCCGCGAGCCCGAGGTCGGCCTCCACGACGGCGGACGCCTCGCGCCGCGCGTCGGCGATGAGGTCCGCGTCCTGCACCACCCGCAGCAGCCGCAGGGAGCTGGAGCGACCGGACTGCGCGGCGCCGAGCACGTCGCCCTCGGAGCGCAGCTCCAGGTCGAGGGTCGCGAGCCGGAAGCCGTCCGTGGTCTCCGCGAGCGCCTCGACCCGCGTCGCGGCGGGGGTGCCCGGCTGCGCCGTCGAGACCAGGAGGCAGAGCCCGGGAGCGGCGCCGCGGCCCACGCGTCCGCGCAGCTGGTGCAGCTGGGACAGGCCGAAGCGGTCGGCGTCGAACACGACCATCACGGTGGCGTCGGGCACGTCGACGCCCACCTCGATCACCGTCGTGGAGACCAGCACCTGCAGCTCGCCGGCCGCGAACCGGGCCATCGCGGACTCCTTGTCGGCGGGCGCCATCTGCCCGTGCAGCACCCCGACGTCGAGCCCGGCGAGCGCCGGGGTCTCCCGCAGCATGTCGGCGACCTCGAGCACCGCGCGCAGCGGGGGCCGGTCGTCGCCGGAGCCGGTACCGCCCCCGTCCATGAGCTCCAGCAGGTCCGGGACGTCGTCGAAGTCCTTGGCGGCGGCTCCCCCGGCCGCGGGCAGGTCGTCGTCGGGGTGGATCCGCGGGCACACCACGTACGCCCGGTGCCCCTTGTCCACCTCCTCGCGCACCCGCGCCCACGTCCGCTCCATCCAGCGCGGGTTGCCGGCCGGAACCACGTGCGACGTGATCCCGGCGCGGCCGGCGGGGACCTCGGTCAGCGACGACGTCTCGAGGTCGCCGAAGACCGTCATCGCGACGGTGCGCGGGATCGGTGTGGCGGTCATGACGAGCACGTGCGGCGCCACGCGCCCCTTGGCACGCAGCGCGTCCCGCTGCTCGACGCCGAACCGGTGCTGCTCGTCGACGACGACCAGGCCGAGGTCGGCGAACTGCACCTGGTCGCCCAGGAGGGCGTGCGTGCCCACGACGATGCCCGCCTCGCCGCTCGCCGCCTGGAGCAGCGCCTCCTTGCGGGCCGCCGCCCCGAGCGAGCCGGTCAGCAGCGCGACCCGGGTGCCGTGCGCCGCTCCGCCCAGCAGGCCGCCCTCGGCCAGCGGGCCCAGCAGCGTGCGCAGCGTGCGGGCGTGCTGCGCCGCGAGCACCTCGGTGGGCGCGAGGAGGGCCGCCTGGCCCCCGGCGTCGACCACCTGCAGCATCGCGCGCAGCGCCACCACGGTCTTGCCGGAGCCCACCTCGCCCTGCAGCAGCCGTTGCATCGGTCGTGCCTGCGCGAGCTCGCGCGCCAGGTCCTCGCCCACGGACCGCTGGCCGTCGGTCAGCGTGAACGGCAGCGCCGCGTCGAAGTCGGCGAGCAGGCTCGATGCGTCCCCGTCCCGCAGGGGGCGCGCGGTGGCCTCCTGCTCCGCGGCGTGCGCGCGCCGCTGGGCGAGCGCCGCCTGGAGCACGAAGGCCTCCTCGAAGCGGAACCGGTGCCGGGCGCGCTGCCAGGCTCGCTGGTCGTCGGGCACGTGGATCGCGCGCAGCGCCTCGAGCCGGCCGGGCAGCCCGGCCCGCTCGCGGACGTCGGCCGGCACGGGGTCCTCGACGTCGGCCTCGGTGAGCGGGTCGAGCACGGTGCGCACGGACCGTTGGATGCGCCAGCTCGGCACGGACGACGACGCGGGATAGATGGGGATGGGACGGCTGGCCTCGAACATGGCCGCCTCGGCGTCGTCCGCGTCGACGCCCACGAGCACGTAGTCCGGGTGGGTGAGCTGCCGGGTGCCCCGGTACTCGCTGACGACTCCGGTGAACAGGCCGACGCGCCCCGGCCGCAGCTTGTCCTCGTGCGGGCGCAGCGCGCCGGCACGCTTCGCGAAGAACGTCAGCGCGAGCTCGTGCCGGCCGTCGGTCACGACCGCCTGCAGCATGGCCCCGGAGCGGGAACGCATCGTGCGCACGGTGGCGTGCGCGACGCGGGCCATCACGGTGACGTGCTCGCCGAGCGCGAGCCGGTCCATGTCGGTCAGCGTGCCCGGGTCGCCGTAGCGGCGGGGGTAGTGCCGCAGCAGGTCCCCCACGGAGACGAGCCCGAGCTTCTCCAGCGGGGCGGCGCTGCGCGCGCCCAGCACCTTGGTCAGCGCCTCGCTCTCGCGCCCCGTCATCGCCGCGCCTCCACCCCGAGCGTCACGCCGGGCCCGGGCCGGCCGGTCGCCAGCACGACAACCTCCGCGTCCGGCGCCCCGGCCGCCGCCGCGCGCCCGACCTCGGCCAGCACCGCCGGTGGCACGTCCACGCCCGCCAGCACCGTCACGACCTCCGCGTCCGGCGCGCCGGCCAGCAGGCCGCGCAGGGCGTCCGCCGCACCGGCGGCGTCGCCCGTCCACGAGCTCAGGCGCCCGAGAGCCTGGCGGACCGCCGCGGGCACGCCGTCCAGGACGTCGGCCTCGGCCCCCGCCTCCATGCCGGCCTCCATGCCGGCCTCCATGAGGGCCGCGACCGCCGTCACCACGTGCGCGTCGTCGCCCGCGTCGAGCAGCCCGACGACGGGCTCGCCCGCGTCCCCGTCCCGGTGCGCGGCCAGCGCGCCGTCGAGCGCGCCGCGACCTCCGGGCACGGGGCCGGGCACGACGAGCACGCGGCCGGCGGGCACGCCGAGCGCCGCCTGGGCGAGGTCGTCGGCCGTCACGGGCTGGTCCAGGTCGAGCAGCACGACGGCGCCGCCGCGCGCCAGGTCGCCGGCGAGCGCGGGCGCGGACGTGGCGACCACGGCACCCCAGGGCGCGTCGGCCGGGACGCCCGACCCGGCACCGTGCGCACCCAGCACGGCCAGGTGCCGCACGTGGACACGCGACACGGCGCCGCCCGCCGCCCAGCGGCGCGCCACGTCGAGCCCGCCTGCCAGGTCGGTCGTGTGCACGTGCGCCTGCCACAGCGACTCGTCCCCGACGACCGCGGGCTCGTCCGGGGCGTCGACGTCGTCCGGCTCGTCGGGCTCGTCCGCACCGCCGACCACCACGACCGACTCACCGATGGCGTCCAGGTCCCGCCGCAGTGCGTCCGCGACGGCTCCCGGGGCAAAGTCGGCGGCCGCGGCGGGCCGGTGCAGCACGAACATCAGCTCGAGCGCGTCGGCGTCGCTCTCGGCGGCACCCGGCGCGGGATCACAGCCGGCGGGGGCGGCACCGGGCAGCGGGTCGCCCTGGCGCAGCTCGACGTCAAGGGTCACGGGGCCGGTCACGGGCGACATCGTGCCGGGCGCCTCCGACACGGCGCGGTGGGCGCCGGCCAGCGCCTCCAGCACCAGCAGCAGCCCGCCCGCCCCGGCGTCGAGCACGCCGGCGTCGCGCAGCGCGTCGAGCGAGCCCGGGCTCGTGAGCAGGGCCTCGCGCGCCCCGGAGCGCGCGGCGTCCAGCACCGCCTGCCGGCGACGACGACGCTCCGGATCGGTGCGGGCGGTCGTCCGGGCGTCGGTGCGGGCGGCCGGTGCCGCGCCCCGGACTGCGGCGGCGGCCGCGTCCGCGGCAGCGTCCGCGGCGGTGAGGATCGTGCCGGGCGCGGGATGAGCGACGGCGAGCCGCGCGGTCCGGGCGGCGGTCGCCAGCGCCCGCTCCACGGGCTCGCCGCGCGTGGCAGCGGCGGCGAGGCCGCGCAACCACTCGCTGAGGATCACGCCGGAGTTGCCGCGCGCCGCGAGCAGCGCGCCGCGGGCGAGGACGCGCAGGAGGCGCGCACCACCGGCCCCGGCGGGCTCCTCCTGGACGGCGTGCGCCCCCTCCCGGAGGGTGAGGTAGAGGTTGGTCCCGGTGTCACCGTCGGCGACCGGGAAGACGTTGACCCCGTCGAGCGCCGCACGGGCGCCGCCGAGCGCCTCCACGGCCAGACGGACCCACAGCCGCACGACGGCCGCGTCCCGCAGGTCCGGGTCCGTCACGTCACCTCCCGCTGGCTCTCGAGCACCCCGCCATGGTCCTCTAGCCCGGCGGTGTCCGCGGCCCACGGTAGCGGTGAGCAGCCCCACGTTGAGGGTCACCCTCCGGATCGGCTATCCTCGTGTAGTTGCCCGGGCGGTTCCGGGCTCCCCCAGACCACACACTTCACGTCCTGCTGCCCTGGCGCGGGACGTGTCACGACGATTCAGGAGAGACCGTGGCTGCCAACTGCGACGTCTGCGGCAAGGGCCCGGGCTTCGGGCACAGCATCTCGCACTCCCACATCCGCACGAAGCGCCGCTGGAACCCGAACATCCAGCGCGTCCGTGCCGTGGTCGCGGGTACCCCCAAGCGAGTCAACGTCTGCACCTCCTGCCTCAAGGCAGGCAAGGTGACGCGCCAAGCCTGAGCCTGCGCGCCGGGCCCCCGGCCCGGATGTCGACACTTTCACGAGACGCCCGTCGGGACTTTCCCGACGGGCGTCTTGTCGTCCCCCGAGGCCGACCGACGGGCGAGGCGCGCCACCCCGACAGCCGCACCGCCACCGGCAAAGAATTCGTGAAGGATTCACCAAACTGCCTTGGCCGAACCCGGGTCGTCGTGGCACCCTGAGCAGATGATCGTGCAGACCGACAGCGACGTGGAGATCCGCCCCGCCCAGACGACGGACGCCGGGCGCATCGCGCAGGTGCACGTCACGTCGTGGAAGGGCGCCTACGCCAGCGTCCTGCCGGCCGAGTACCTCGACTCCGTCGACGTCGCCGAGCGCACCGCCCAGTGGCAGCGCATCCTCGACGAGGGCGGCCGCACGACGCTCGTGGCCGAAGGCGACGGCCGCCTCCTCGGCTTCGCCTCCTACGGCCCGTCGCGCGACGAGGACGCCGAGGACGGCGACCTCGAGCTGTACGCGATCTACCTCGACCCCGAGTCGTGGGGGCGCGGCGTGGCCCGCGACCTCATGCGCACCGTCCTGTCGGACGTGCAGGACGGCACGCCGATGTCCCTGTGGGTGCTGTCCCAGAACGAGCGCGCACAGCACTTCTACCGCCGCCACGGGTTCCAGCCGGACGGCGTGGAGCGGATGGACGACATCGGCGACACACCGGTCACCGAGGTCCGCTACCGCCGCGGCTGACCCCCGGACGACGATCCTCCGGGATCAGCCCGCGAAGTGGTCCCAGCCCGTCGCAACGGCGGGCGTACCGCCGTCGACGGTGACCCCCGCGCCCCCGGCAGCGGCACGCACCTGCCCGATCCTGCGGAACGTGCCCGGCAGCACGACGTCGGCGGGGAACGTGGCGAGCAGGCCGTGGTCCTCGCCGCCCGACAGCACCCAGCCGAGCGCCGCGTCCCGGTCCACGCCCAGCGCCTGCGCCGCGGGCAGGAGCCGCGCCACGTCCGCCTCGAGCGCCGCCGACTCCACGTCCACGGCCACGCCGCTCGCACGCGCGAGCCGCCCGGCGTCGCGGAGCAGCCCGTCCGAGACGTCGAGCATCGCGGTGGCGCCGTGCCGTGCCGCCTCCGGACCGGCGTCGAGCGGAGCCTCGGGGCGCAGGTAGCCCGCGACGTACGGCCCGAGCGCCCCCACCGCCTCCGGGGCGCCGTCGGAGGACGAGACGACCCCCCTGTCGAGCAGAGCCAGCCCAGCCGCCGACAGCCCACGGTTCCCCGCGTAGGCGAGGACGTCGCCCGGCCGCGCGCCGGACCGGGTCACCGGGGGCCGGCCCTCGAGGTCGCCGTGCGCGGTGACGGCCACCACGACGGCGTCGCCGCCGGACAGGTCGCCCCCGACGACACCCGCGCCCACCGGTGCGGACACCTCGGCGAGACCTCGTGCGAGGCCCGTCACCCAGGCGACCGGGAGGTCGCCCGGCACGACGAGCGAGACCACGAGCGACGTCGGCCGCGCGCCCATCGCCGCGACGTCCGCGAGGTTCGCCGTCGCCGCCCGCGCCCCGACGTCGTGCCCGCTCGACCAGCGGCGGCGGAAGTGCCGGTCCTCGACCAGCACGTCGGTGGTGACGACGAACCGCCCGTCCGGGGCCGCGACGACCGCCGCGTCGTCCCCCGGGCCCAGCAGCGTGGCGGCGGCGTCCGGCAGCAGGGGGAAGATCCGGGCGAGGAGCTCCTCCTCGGACAGGTCACGCACGAGGGGGTGGGTGGCGTCGGTCACGGGACGACTGTAGGCGGTCGACGGGGCCCTCCCGCCCGGTAGCGTGGACGTCGTGCCCCGACGTTCCCCGCTGACCCGCGCCGCCGCGCTGGCCGCCCTCGTCGTCGCGCCGCTCGCGGCGTGCGCCCCGACCATCGGCGCGACCCCGGCCGAGGACGCCGCCGACCCGGCGTGCGCCCCGGTCATGCTCGCCCTGCCGGACACGCTCGCCGGAGACCTGCCGCAGCGCGACACGAACGCCCAGGCCACCACCGCCTGGGGCGACCCCGGCGCCGCCGTCACCCTGCGCTGCGGCGTCACCCCGCCCGGGCCGTCCCCGGACTGCCAGCGGGTCGAGTCCCCGGCGGGCGCCGTCGACTGGATCGTCGTCGCCGGCGACGACGGCACCTGGCGGTTCACCACCTACGGGCGCGAGCCCGCCGTCGAGGTCCTGGTGCCGCCGTCGGTCACCGCCGACCACTCGACCTCGTTCGTGGGCGACCTCGCCCAGGCCGTGAGCAACGTCCCCGCCACCGCCCACTGCAGCTGAACGCGCGCCGAGGTAGCTCCAGACCTGCCGAGGTAGTTCCAGACGTGCCGAGGTAGTTCAGCCTCCGCAGGCGGATGGTCGGTACCAGGTGGCAGGGTCGAGCCATGGACCCACGGCTCAGCTTTGTCACCCTCGTCGTCCACGACCTTCGCGCGACACGGCGCTTCTACGTCGACGGCCTCGGCTGGGAACCAGCGCTCGAGGCCGCCGGCGAGGTACTGATGTTCCAGGTGGGCGAGCGCGTCGTCCTCTCCCTCTGGGACGAGACGTCCGCCGTCCAGGAGATCGGCCCGGTCACCCGCGGCGGGACCCCGCCGGTCACGCTCTCCCACAACGTCGCGACCACGGCAGAGGTCGACACGGCTCTCGACGACGCGCGACGAGCCGGGGCGGCTTCGGTCTCGGACCCCGTGCACCGCGAGTGGGGTGGGTACTCGGGCTACTTCGTGGACCCCGACGGGTTTCGCTGGGAGATCGCGTACAACCCCGGCGACATCGGGCAACGGGTGCTGCCCTGATCAGAAGAGACCTCGCCGCGTCCGCAACTACCTCGCCGCGCCCGCAACTACCTCGGCGTCAGCGCAGACCGGTCGGGCGCTCCAGCGCGAGCTGGATGAGCTCGTCGACCAGCTCGGGATAGCTCAGGCCCGAGGCCTCCCACATCCGCGGGTACATCGAGAACGGCGTGAATCCCGGCATGGTGTTGATCTCGTTCACCACGACGCGCTCGTCGGGCGTGACGAAGACGTCCACGCGCGACAGCCCCTCGGCCTCCACGGCCTCGAAGGTGCGCACGGCGACGTCGCGGACCTCGTCGAGCACGTGCGGCGGAAGGTCCGCCGGGCAGCGGAGGTCGACGTGGGCCTCGTCGAGGTACTTCGCCTCGAAGTCGTAGAACGCGTGGCTGTCGTGGTCGACGACGATCTCGCCGGGCAGCGACGCCCGGGTCGGAGCGCCGTCGCGTCCGCCGAGCACGGCGCACTCGATCTCCCGGCCGTCGATGCCGGCCTCGACGATCACCTTGGGGTCGTGCTCGCGCGCGGCGTCGACGGCGGCAGGCAGGTCGGCCAGGTCGTCGACGCGCGTGATGCCGAGGGACGAGCCGGCACGCGCCGGCTTGACGAACAGCGGCAGACCGAGCGGCTCGACGGCGGCGACGCACGCCGCGCGGTCGCGCTCCCAGTCGCGCGGGCGGATGACGACGTACGGGCCGACGGCGAGCCCCTGGCCCGCCAGCACGAGCTTCATGAAGTGCTTGTCCATGCCGACGGCCGAGGCGAGCACGCCCGCGCCGACGTAGTGCACGTCCGAGAGCTCCAGCAGCCCCTGCACGGTGCCGTCCTCGCCGAACGGACCGTGCAGCAGCGGGAAGACCACGTCGACCTCGCCCAGCAGCGCGGGCACCTGGCCGGGTTCCAGCACGCGGAGGGTGCGCTCGCCCTGGGTGAGGGACAGCACCACCTCGGCGCCGGTCTCGGCCGTCACCTCAGGCAGGCGGCCGTCCGTGATCTGCCAGCGCTCGGGGTCGTCCGCGGCGACGACCCAGCGGCCCTCGCGCGTGATGCCCACGGGCACGACGTCGTACCGGTCGCGGTCGATGGCGCGCAGCACGCCGCTGGCCGTGGAGGCGGAGATGGCGTGCTCGCCCGAGCGGCCGCCGAACAGCACGGCGACGCGGGTCTTGCGGGAGGCGTCGGCGCCCGGCGTCGGGACGGCGGGGACGGAGGCTGTGGTGGCGTCGGACATCGCCGCCCAACCTACCGGAACGCCCCGGTGCTGTGAGCGCGCGCCTGGCCCGCGACACGCCGGTCGAAAGGGCCAGGTTCCCGCTCACAGCACTCCGGCTGTCAGCGGGCGCGGAGCTCCTTGCGCAGGATCTTGCCCGCGGCGGACTTCGGGACCGCCGCCACGAACTCCACCACCCGCACCTTCTTGTACGGCGCCACCTGTTCGGCGACGAACGCCTGCACGTCGTCGGCCGTGAGCACGCTGCCCTCGGCCCGGACGACGAACGCCTTCGGCACCTCCCCCGACTCCTCGTCGGGCACGCCGACCACCGCGGCGTCGGCGATCTCGGGATGGGTGAGCAGCAGGGCCTCCAGCTCGGCGGGAGCCACCTGGTAGCCCTTGTGCTTGATGAGCTCCTTGAGCCGGTCGACGACGGTGAACACGCCCTCGGCGTCCACGGTCACGATGTCCCCGGTGCGCAGGAACCCGTCGGGCTCGAGCGTGTCGCGCGTGGCCTGCTCGTCCGCCAGGTAGCCGACCATGACGTTCGGCCCCGCGCACCACAGCTCGCCCGGCGCGCTCACGCCGGACTCGGGCAGGGCGATCGCCTCGCCCGTCGCCGGGTCCACCACCCGGGCCAGCATGTTCGGCACGAGCATCCCGACGGTGCCGGGCGAGACGTCGGGGCGGTCGACCGGCACCACGTGCGAGACCGGTGACATCTCGGACATGCCGTAGCCCTGCAGCACGCGCGCGGCGGGCATGCGGCGACCCACCGCCTCCGCGAGGTGCTCGTCGAACGGTGCGGCGCCGGACATGAGGATCCGCACGCTGGACAGGTCGCGCCCCTCGGCCGCCGGGTGCTTGGCGAGCGCCAGCGCGATGGGCGGCGCGACGAACAGCACGGTGGCGCGATGCTGCTCGATAACCCGCAGGTACTCCGCGAGGTCGAAGCGCGGCAGCGTGACGAGCGCGGAACGCTGGTACACGGCGCCGTTCATGAGCACCGTCATGCCGTAGATGTGGAAGAACGGGAGCACCGCCGGCACGACGTCGTCGGGCTCCAGGGGCAGGAACGCCTCCGTCTGCAGCACGTTCGCGACGAGGTTGCGGTGCGTGAGCATCACGCCCTTGGGCAGCCCGGTCGTGCCGGACGAGTACGGCAGCACGGCGAGGTGGGTGCGCGGGTCGAGGTCGACGTCCGGGGCGCCGTGCCCTGCGGACAGCAGCTCGGTCAGCGACGGGTGCCCGTCCGCGCCGTCGAGGACGACGACGTCCTGCGGCGCCATGCCCACCGCGTCCGCGCCGGCCTCGGCCGCGGTCAGGAGTGCCGAGACGGTCACGAGGGCCTTCGCTCCCGACGACTCGAGCTGCTTGGCCACCTCCCGCCCCGAGGCGAGCGCGTTGACGGTGGTGACGGTGATCCCGGCGCGCAGGAGACCGTGGAAGACGGCGACGAACGCGGGCACGTTCGGGCTGTGCAGGGCGACCACGTCCCCGACGCCCAGGCCGCGCGCGGCGAACGCGCCCGCGACGGCGTCCACCCGCGCGCGCAGCTCGCCGTAGGTGGTCGTGGCGCCGCTCGGGCCGTCGACCAGGGCGGTCCGGTCCAGGTCGGCGTCGGAGAGCGACGCGAAGAGGAAGTCGTAGAGCGTGACGTCGGGGATCTCGACGTCGGGGTGCGGGCTGCGGATCACGGTCCGGTCGGAGGAGCGGTCGGCGGTCCGGTCGGCGCTGGTGTCGGACATGGCGGTCCCTTCGTGCGGCACGGTCCTCGTCGACCGTTGCACCGGAGCGTAGCGCCGGGAACTGATCGTGCGGTGCCGGCGTTGGGGCGTTCGTGGACCACCTCACCCTCACGGCGCAAGCCGTCCCGGCGCCCGCGGCCGACGAGAACGCCGCGCCCGCCGACGACCCCAGTCATAGTCCGGGCTCCCCGCAGCCCCCGAGACTCCTCGACCCTGAGGCGGTGCGCGCCCGATGACCGCCGCGCTCTCCCTCCTCCTCGGCCTCCTGGTGATCCTCGTGATCACCGCGGCGACGGCGTACTTCGTCGCCCAGGAGTTCGCCTACATGACCGTCGACCGTTCCCGGCTCGCCGCCCGCGCGGAGTCCGGCGACGTGACCGCGCAGCGGGCCCTCGCCGTCACCCGTCGCACGTCGTTCGTGCTCTCGGGCGCCCAGCTCGGCATCACCGTGACCGGCCTGCTGGTCGGCTACGTGGCCGAGCCGCTCGTGGGCGACGCGCTCGGCACCCTGCTCGGCGGCGTCGGCGTCCCGACCGGTGTCGGCGTGGCCGTCGGCACCGTCGCGGCGCTGGTCGTCTCCACCCTGGTGCAGATGCTGTTCGGCGAGCTGTTCCCCAAGAACCTCGCGATCGCCCGGCCCGAGCCCACGGCCCTGCGCCTCGCCGGCTCGACGACGGCCTACCTGACCGTGCTGGGCTGGCTCATCGCCGTGTTCGACAAGGCGTCGAACGCCCTGCTGCGGCTGCTGCGCATCGAGCCCGTGCACGACGTCGAGCACTCGGCCACGGCCCGAGACCTGGAGCACATCGTCGCCGACTCGCGCTCCAGCGGCGACCTGCCCGACGACCTGTCGATGCTGCTGGACCGGATCCTCGACTTCCCAGCCCGCGACGTCGAGCACGCGATGATCCCCCGGTCGCGCGTCGGGACGGTCGAGCCCGGTCTGACCGTGGGCGAGCTGCGCACCCTCATGGCGGGCGGCCACTCCCGCTACCCGGTGGTCGACGGCGAGGACCAGGCGATCGGCGTCGTCCAGCTGACGGACCTGCTGCGCACCGGGCTCGCCGACGACGCGCCCGTGACCGAGCTCATGCGCCCGGTCACGGTGCTGCCCACGATGATGCCGCTCCCGGCGGCGCTCGCCGAGCTGACGCGCTCGAGCAACCAGCTCGCGGTCGTCGTCGACGAGTACGGCGGGCTCGCGGGCGTCCTCACTCTCGAGGACCTCGCCGAGGAGCTCGTCGGCGAGATCACCGACGAGCACGACGCCGACGAGCCGGCCACCGTCACCCCCGAGGCCGACGGGACCTGGGTGATGGGCGGCGACGTCCACCTCGACGAGGCGGAGCGGGCCATCGGCCACGACCTGCCCCGCGGCGACCACGAGACCGTCGCCGGTCTGCTCATCGCCCAGCTCGGCGCGCTGCCCCGTGCAGGGGACGCCGTGACGGTCGAGCTCCCGCCCGACCCGGCCGACCTCGCGCACGACGAACCCGTCGAGCGGCGGATCGAGGTGGACGTGCTCGCCGTCGAGCGGCACGTGCCGCACCTGGTGCGCGTCCGCCTGGTCGACACCTCGGACGGTTCCTCGTCCGGCACCGCGAAGGAGGAGGACCGATGAGCGAGCCCTGGGTCGTCCTCGCCGCGACCGTCGTCATCATCGCGCTGAGCGCGTTCTTCGTGGCCGTGGAGTTCGCCCTCCTCGGTGCGCGCCGCCACCGCCTCGAGGACGCCGCCGCCACCAGCCGCTCCGCCCGGGCGGCGCTGCGCAGCTCGTCCGAGCTGACGCTGCTGCTGGCGGGGTCGCAGCTCGGCATCACCGCGTGCACGCTCGCGCTCGGCGCCGTGACGAAGCCCGCGGTGCACCACTGGCTCACCCCGCTGTTCGCCGGGTGGGGCGTCCCGTACTGGGTCGCGGACGTCGCGGGCTTCGTGCTCGCCCTCGTCATCGTGACCTTCCTGCACCTCGTGGTGGGCGAGATGGCGCCGAAGTCGTGGGCCATCGCGCACCCCGAGGCGTCGGCCACCCTGCTCGCGCTGCCGATGCGCGGCTTCATGTGGCTCACGCGCCCGGTGCTGCGCTGGCTCAACGCGCTGGCCAACCGGTGCCTGCGGGCCGTCGGGGTGGAGCCGGTCGATCACGTGGACGTCGGGCACGACCCGACGACGCTGCGCCACCTGGTCGAGCACTCCGCGAACGTCGGGGCGCTCGACGCGGCGTACTCGTCGCAGATCGCCGGGGCGCTCGAGCTGGAGACGCTCACCGTCGACGCGCTCGTGGTCCCCGGGGCCCGACCCACGGCGGTCGCGGCGGACGCGACGGCGGCGGACGTCCGGGCGGCGTCCGTCACCTCGGGCCACCTGCGCATCCTGCTGCACGGCCCGGGGTCTGACGGCGAGGTGAGCGGCGTCGTGCACGTACGCGACACCCTGCTGCTCGCCGACGCCGCGCCGGTCGCGCCGCTCGCGAGGGCGCCGTTCGTGCTGGACGCGTCGACCACCGTGCACTCGGCGATCGCGCTGCTGCGCGAGGCGGGCGAGCAGCTGGCGCTGGTGCGTCGCGACGGCCGGACCCTGGGCGTCGTCACGCTCGCGGACGTGCTCCGGCGCCTGCTGCCCGAGCCGGTCCCGGCGGGCGGCTGACCGCCGCGGCGCGTCGTACGGTGAGGGCATGCCTGCGCCCTCACCGTACGACGCACCCCGCCAGATCCTCACCGACGAGCTGCTGGAGACGATCCGCGGCCGCGCGGCGACGCACGACCGGGAGAACACGTTCTTCGCCGACGACCTCGCCGACCTGAAGGCGGCGGGGTACCTCCAGGCGATGGTGCCCCAGCATCTCGGCGGCGCCGGCCTCACCCTCCGCGAGGCCGCGCGCGAGCAGGCGCGGCTCGCGGGGGCGGCGCCGGCGACGGCCCTGGCGGTGAACATGCACCACGTGTGGGTGGGCGTGGCCCGGTTCCTGCACGAGCGCGGCGACGGGTCGCTCGACTGGCTGCTCGAGGAGACCGCCCACGGCGAGGTGTTCGGCTTCGGCTACTCCGAGGCGGGCAACGACCTCGTGCTGCTCGGGTCACGCACCGAGGCCAGGCCCGACGGCGAGGGCGGGTACTCCTTCCACGGCACCAAGATCTTCACGTCCAACTCCCCCGGCTGGACGCGCCTCGGCGTCATGGGGCTCGACGACGCCACCGACCCTGACGACCCGCGCATCGTGCACGCGTTCGTCACCCGCGACGGCGGCGGCTTCGAGATCAAGGACGACTGGGACACGCTCGGCATGCGGGCCTCGCAGTCCTGCACGACGGTGCTCGACGGCGCGCACGCTCCCGCGGACCGTGTGCTGCGTCGTCTCGCGCCCGGACCGAACCTCGACCCCTACGTGCTGGGCATCTTCACGTCGTTCGAGATCCTGCTCGCGTCCGTGTACCTGGGGATCGCCGACCGGGCCCTGGCGCTCGCCGTCGAGACGGTGCGCAGGCGGCGCTCGATGAAGACCGGCAAGGCGTACTCGCAGGACCCCGACATCCGCTGGCGGATCGGCACGGCCGCGCTGGCCCTCGACGGCCTCTGGCCGCAGCTCGACCTCGTCGCGGGCGAGGTCGACGCTCAGGTGGACGTGCGGTCCGGGTCCGGGGCCGGGTTCTTCCGCTCGACGGCGGGGCTGAAGGTGCGTGTCACCGAGACGGCGCGGCAGGTCGTCGACGAGGCGATCCGCTGCTCCGGCGGGTCGACCTACTTCAACCGCTCCGAGCTCGGACGGCTCTACCGCGACGTGCTCGCCGGGATCTTCCACCCGTCCGACGACGAGTCGGCGCACGCCACCGTCGCGCAGGCCGTGCTCGGCCCGCTCGAGGACTGAACCCGGCGAAGGTTGTCAGAACCACGTCAGGCCGGGGACCCACCTGGTTCTGACAACCGCGGGCGCGCGCACGTTGTCAGAACCACGTCAGACCCTGGGCTCACGTGGTTCTGACAACTCTCGGGTCAGGCGGAGGCGCCGTCGAGCCGGGCGAGCTCGTCCGGGGTCAGCTCGAGGGTCATGGAACGCACGAGCGCCTCGAGCTGGCCGGTGTGCCGGGCGCTGGCGACGGGCGCGACGACGGTCGGCTGCTGCCGCAGCCACGCCAGCGCCACGGACGCGACGGGCGCGCCGTGCGCGGCGGCGACGTCGTCGAGGGCCGCGAGCACGCGACGTCCGCGGTCGTCCAGGTAGCGCGCGGCGCCCTGCGCGCGCGGGCTGTCGGGCGCCTCGCCGTCGCGGTAGGTCCCGGCGAGGAACCCGGAGGCCAGCGCGTAGTACGGCAGCACACCGAGACCGTGCCGCTCGGCGGCCTGGCGCAGCCCGTCCTCGAAGCCTCGCTCCACGAGGTTGTAGTGCGGCTGCAGGGCGACGGGACGGTGCAGCCCGCCGTCCTCCACGGCGGCGAACCACTCGTCGATCCGCTCGGGCGTGTAGTTGGAGACGCCGATCGCGCGCACGAGACCGTCGTCGACCAGCGCGGAGAACGCGGCGGCCGTCTCCGCGATCGGCGTCGCGGCGTCGTCGAAGTGCGCGTAGTACAGGTCGATGCGGTCGGTGCCGAGCCGCTCCAGGGACGCCTCGGCGGCCGCCCGCACGTTCGCCGCCGCCAGGCCGCGGAACTGCGGGTGCTGCGAGACCTTCGTCGCGACCAGGACGTCGTCGCGGCGGCCGCCGCGGGCCAGCCAGCGCCCGATCGTCCGCTCGCTCTCGCCACCGGAGTTGCCCTCCACCCACGCGGAGTAGACGTCGGCGGAGTCGATCATGCGGCCGCCCGCGTCGGTGAACGCGTCGAGGACGGCGAACGACGCCGCGTCGTCGGCCGTCCAGCCGAAGACGTTGCCGCCGAGCACCAGGGGTGCCCCGTCGAGGCCGAGAGGGCCGCGCGAAAGATCGGTCTGCGTCGTGCTGGTCGCCTGGGTCACACGTCGCACAAGCGCCCCGGCGTCCGGAACATTCCCGCGGGGCCGCTACGATCGCCGCTCATGACGCTGCGCAGGGGCACGATCGTCCGGTACGCCGTCGGCTCCGTCGGCACCGGCGGGTTCGCGACGCTGCCCGGGCTGGTGCTCGTCTTCTACCTCACGGACACGCTCGGCGTGACGGCGGCCCTGGCGGGTCTGCTCGTCACCGCCGCCAAGGTCTGGGACGTCCTCATCGACCCCGTGATCGGCGCCGCCAGCGACCGCGAGCGCGCCCGGACCGGGCGTCGTCGCCGGCTCATGGTCGTGGGAGGACTGGCCCTGCCGGTGTTCTTCACCCTCACGTTCGCGGTTCCCCCCGGTCTGAGCCCGGCGGCCGCCGCGGGGTGGGTGCTGCTCGCCTTCCTCGCCGCGGCGACGGCGTTCAGCCTCTTCCAGGTGCCCTACATCGCCCTGCCCGCGGAGCTGGCAAGCACCTACGACGCCCGCACCCGGCTGCTCACGGCGCGCGTGGTGGTGCTCACCGCCGCGATCCTGCTGTTCGGCGGCGGCGGCCCGGCTCTGCGTGCCCTCGGTGGCGACGACGAGCGGCTCGGCTACCTCGTCATGGCCCTGGCGGCGGCGCTCGTGCTCGGCGCCGCCCTCCTCGTCTCCTCCACCGTGGAACGGTCCGCAGGACCGCCCGCCGCGCCGCGCCCTCTCCCGCCCCGGGTCGGGATCGCCGCCCACTACCGCGAGGGCGTCGGCCTGCTGCGCACCAGCCGGCCGTTCCGCACGCTGCTCACCACGTTCGTGCTCCAGGCGCTCGCCACCGGCGCCATGCTCGCCGGCGCCCAGTACGTCGCCACCTGGGTGCTGCACGACACCGCCGCCGTGACGTTCCTGTTCGTCGCCCTCGTCGGCCCCGCGCTGGTCGTGACCCCGGCGTGGGGCACGCTCGCCCGCCGGGTCGGCAAGGAGCGTGCGTTCCGCCTCGCGTCCGGGCTGTTCGCCGTGGCGGCGCTCGCCCTGCTGCCGCTCGCCTGGGCGCCGGGCGCCTGGGTGTACCTGCCCGTCGCGCTCGCCGGCGCCGCCTACGCGGGCATGCAGTCCCTGCCGATGGCGATGCTTCCCGACGTCATCGCGCACGACGCCCGCACCACCGGCACGGACCGCGCCGGCGCGTTCGGAGGCGTGTGGACGGCGGGCGAGACGACAGGCATGGCGCTCGGCACCACCCTGCTGACGGTGGTGCTCGCCGCGACGGGATACGTCGAGTCCACGGGCGGGCAGTCGGTGACGCAGCCCGCCGCCGCGGTGCTCGGCATCGTCGCCGCGTTCAGCGTGCTGCCCGCGGCGCTCGCCGCCGTCAGCATGCTGCCGCTCGGCCGCTACCCGCTGCGCCGCCGCGACGTCGACCACCCCGCAGTCCCCGGCCCGACCCGGGCCGACCACCCCCAGGAGACCTCGTGACCCACCCCGCCGCGCCCGCCGACCTCGACCTCGAGCAGTCCCCGGAGTCGGTGCTCGCCGCCCTCGCCACGCTGCGGCACCGCGACGCGCCGACCCACGGGGGTCGCGTGCTCAGCTACGTCTACGACCCGGGCGTGCCCGAGCTCGACGAGCTCGCCGCCGGCGCCGTGCGCGCCATGCAGCCCGTGAACGGGTTGGACCCGACGACGTTCGGCTCCGTGGCCGCCCTCGAACGGGACGTCGTCGCGTTCGCGCGCGACCTGCTCGGCGGCGACGCCGACACCGTCGGCACGGTGACCAGCGGCGGCACGGAGAGCTGCCTGCTCGCCGTCCAGTCGGCGCGCGACACGTGGCTCGCAGCCCGCGGGCTGCGGCCGGGCGAGGCCCGCCCGCGCCTCGTCGCGCCGGTCACCGTGCACGCAGCGTTCCAGAAGGCGGCCCACCTGTACGGGCTGGAGCTCGACCTCGTGCCCGTCGTCGCGCACGGCCCGGCGGCCGGCGCGGTGGACGCCGCCACGCTCGGGGCCCGCATGACCGACGGGGCCGGGGGCGCTGACGGCGTCGCGCTGGTCGTCGTGTCCGCACCGTCCTACCCGCACGCCGCCGCCGACCCGGTGGCCGACGTCGCGGCGCTCGCCGCCGCAGCGGGCGTGCCGGTGCACGTGGACGCCTGCATCGGTGGGTTCGCCCTCCCGTTCTGGCCCGGTCTGCCCGCGTGGGACCTGCGCGTGCCTGGCGTGACCAGCCTCAGCGCGGACCTGCACAAGTACGCGTTCGCCCCCAAGGGCGCCTCCGTGCTGCTGCACCGCGACCGGGACCGGCAGCGCGCGCAGTACTTCGCGACGACGCGCTGGCCCGGCTACCCCGTGGTCAACCCCACCCTGCTCGGGTCGCGCTCGGGCGGCCCGCTCGCCGCCGCGTGGGCGATCCTGCAGGCCCTCGGCACGGACGGGCTCGCGACGCTCGCCGGGCGGGCCCGCCGCGCCACGCTCGCCCTGCGCGAGGCGGTCGAGGGCGTCGAGGGGCTGCGGGTGGTCGGATCCCCCGTCGGTCCGTTGCTCGCGGTCGCCACCGACGACGCAGCACCCGCGGACCGCCGTGTCGACCCGCACCTGTGGGCGGACGCCGTCGCCGCGCGGGGCTGGACCCTCCAGGCCCAGCCCGGCCTGGACCAGCCCGACGGCACGCGGCTGCCGCACACCACCCACCTCACCGTCACGCCCGTCACCGAGGGCGTGCTGGGCGACCTGGTGCCCGTGCTGCGCCAGGCCGCGGACGACGTGCGTGGCACGCCCCGGCCCGACGCCGGCGCGCTGCTGGGCGCCCTGCCCGCCGAGCTCCTGCCCACGGGCCCGGGCGGCCCCGTGCTCGACTCCACCACCGCCGCCGCGCTGCTCGACGCCGTCGGGCTGGGCTCCGTGGGTGGCGGGGACGCGACGCCCGGGGTCGGGCCGATGGCGCCGCTGCTCGCGCTCGTCGAGGCCCTTCCGGCTCCGCTCGTGGAGCGCCTGCTGGTCGAGCTGCTCGCCCGCCTGGTGGAGCCCCGGGAGGCGTGAGACCCGGCCGCACCGCACCCGGCCGCGGTCGTACCCTGCGACCATGACGCACGACCTGCCCGGCCCGCTGTCCCCCGCCACGCTCGCCGTCACCGCCGGCCGGCCTCCGCGCACGCAGGGCGGGCCGGTGAACCCACCTGTCGTCCTCAGCTCCACGTACGTCAACCAGGGCGTCTCCGCCCCGGGAGAGCTGCTGTACACCCGGATGGACACCGAGACGTGGCACCCGTTCGAGGAGGCCCTGGCGGCGCTGGAGGGCGCGTCGCACGGCGTCGTCTTCGGCTCCGGGATGGCGGCCGTGATCGCTGCGGTCGGGCACGTGCCCCACGGGGGCGCCGTCGTCGTGCCGCGGCACGCCTACCAGGTGTCGCTCGGCTACCTCGACGACCTGGCCGCACGCCACGGCGTCGACGTGCGGCGCGTCGACGTCGCGGACACGGACCAGGTCGTGGCGGCCCTCGACGGCGCCGACGTCCTGCTGGCCGAGTCGCCGACGAACCCGATGCTCGAGGTCGCCGACCTGCCCGCGATCCTGAGCGCCGCACGCGAGCGTGGCGTGCGCTCCGTCGTCGACAACACGTTCGCGACGCCGCTCGGTCAGCGTCCGCTCGACCTCGGCGCGGACGTCGTCGTGCACTCGGTGACCAAGTACCTCGCCGGGCACTCCGACGTCGTCCTCGGCGCGGCCGTGACGCGCGACGACGAGCTGGCCGCCGGGCTGCGGGCGTACCGGACGATGCACGGCGCGATCCCGGGGCCGATGGAGGTGTGGCTCGCGCTGCGCGGTCTGCGCACCCTGCACCTGCGCGTGGAGCGCGCCAACGCCAGCGCGGCCGAGCTGGCCCGCCGTCTGGCCGACCACCCGGGTGTCGCGGAGGTGCGGCACCCGTCCCTGCCCGGCGACCCCGGCCACGAGCGCGCCGCGGGGCTGATGAACGGCTTCGGCGCGGTGCTCGGCCTGCGCCCGCGCGGCGGGGCCGCCGCGGCCGACGCCGTCGTCGCCGCGGTTCGGCTGTGGGTCCCGGCGACGTCGCTGGGCGGCGTCGAGTCGTCGCTGGAGCGGCGCCGCCGGTTCGCGACCGAGTCGAGCACCGTCCCCGAGGACCTGCTGCGGCTGTCCGTCGGCATCGAGGACGTCGAGGACCTCTGGGCCGACCTGGACCAGGCGCTGCGCGCCGCCGGCTGACCGGCGGCGCGTCAGGCGCCGACGCCCTCCGACTTCTGGGGGCGGGCGAGCAGTCCGCGGGCCATGTCCTCCACCGGCAGGCCGTCGTACAGGACGGCCACGACGCCGGCGGTGATCGGCATGTCCACGCCGTGCTTGGCGGCGAGGTCGAGCACGGAGCGGCAGGACTTGGCGCCCTCCGCCGTCGTGCCGGTGGCCTCGACCGCCTCGTCCAGCGTGCGGCCCTCGCCGATGCGGCGCCCCACCATGTGGTTGCGGGACAGCGGCGAGGCGCAGGTCGCGACGAGGTCGCCCATGCCGGCCAGCCCGGCGAAGGTCGCGGCGTCCGCCCCGAGCGCGAGCCCGAGGCGCGTGATCTCGACCAGGCCGCGCGTGATGACCGTGGCCGTCGTGTTGTCGCCGAAGCCGCGCCCCTGGGCCATGCCCACGGCGAGCGCGATGACGTTCTTCACGGCGCCGCACAGCTCGACGCCGGTGACGTCCCGGTTGAGGTAGGGGCGGAAGTACGGCGTGGTGCACGCCTCGGCGACCAGCCGCGTCGCCGCGTCGTCCGTGCCCGCGACGACGGTCGCGGTGGGCTGCTCCGCGGCGATCTCCCGGGCCAGGTTCGGGCCGGAGACGACGGTCACGCGCGCCGCCGGGACGTCGAGGGACTCGGCGATCACCTCGCTCATGCGCTGGTCGGTGCTGAGCTCGACACCCTTCATGAGGGAGACGATCACCGCGTCGGGCTCCACGAGCTCGCGCACCGCGGTCAGCGTGGCGCGCGCCACCTGCGACGGCACGGCCACGACGACGATCTGTGCTCCGGCGAGGGCCGCGGCGGCGTCCGTGGTGCCGACCATCGGCGGCAGCTCGATGCCGGGCAGGTACTTCTCGTTGCGGTGCGCCGTGGTGACCTCGTGGGCCACCGCGGCGTCGCGTCCCCAGAGCCGGACCTCGCACCCGGCGTCGGCGAGGACCTTCGCGAACGTCGTGCCCCACGAACCGGAGCCGAGGACGGCGACCCGGCGCGGCGCGGCCGCCGCGCGGGAGACGACGGGCAGCTCGGTGGTCAGGTCGTTGCTCAAGGGCGCTCCACGGGCGGGTAGTGGGTCTGCTTCTTCTCGTACTCGGGGTGCTTGCGCAGGTCGAACCGGGCCGCGGGCGGCGTCTCGCCGCGGATCTCCGCGAGGAGCGCCGTGAGCGCGTTCATCACGCGGTTGGTGGCCTCCCGCAGCACCTGGGTGTCGAGCGGGCGGTCGTACAGGTCGGACAGGTCCACCGGCGGGCCGGCGACGATCGTGACGCGCTTGCGCGGGAACGGGCGCAGCAGCCGCCCGTACCGCGGCAGGATCTTGTGCGCGCCCCACTGGGCGACGGGCACCACCGGCAGGCGGCTGGCCAGCGCCATCCGCGCCAGCCCGGTCTTGCCCTCCATGGGCCACAGGTCGGGGTCCCGCGTCAGGGTGCCCTCGGGGAGGATCGCGACGCAGGCACCGTCCCCGAGCTGCGCGCCCGCGTCCTCGAGCGACGTCGCGGCGGCGGCCGTGCCCCGGTCCACCGGGATCATCCGCGTGGCACGGAGCAGCGAGCCGACCACCGGCGCGGTGAACAGCCCGCGCTTGGCCAGGATCCGCGGCTCGAACCCCTTGTCGAAGAGGTAGTGCGCCAGCGTCAGTGCGTCGAACTCCGTGACGTGGTTCGCGGCGGCGATGAACCCGCCCTCGCGGGGCAGGTTCTCCTCGCCGCCGCGCCAGTCGTAGCGGACCATCGAGAACAGCAGGGGCCGCACGAGCCGCGCGACGGCGCGGTAACCACGGGAGTCAGGTCGGGCGATCGGCACGGGCTCAGAGCCTACCCGCCCGTGCCGACCGGCCGTGCCAGCGCGCCGGGGTGGCGCGTCAGCCGCGCGAGACGTCGGCCCCGAGGGCGACCAGCTTCTCCTGGAAGGACTCGTAGCCCCGGTCGATCAGGCTGATGCCGCGCACCGTGGAGGTGCCCTTCGCGGCGAGCGCCGCGATGAGGTGGGAGAACCCGCCCCGCAGGTCCGGCACCTCGATGTCCGCCGCGGACAGCGGCGTCGGGCCGGAGATCACGGCGGAGTGCTGGAAGTTGCGCTGCCCGAACCGGCAGTCCCGGCCGCCGAGGCACTCCTTGTAGACCTGGATCGTCGCGCCCATCTTGCGCAGCGCGTCCGTGAAGCCGAAGCGGTTCTCGTAGACCGTCTCGTGCACGATCGACAGGCCCTTCGCCTGCGTCAGCGCCACGACGAGCGGCTGCTGCCAGTCCGTCATGAAGCCGGGGTGCACGTCCGTCTCGAGCACGATGGGGTCGAGGTCGCCGCCGGGGTGCCAGAACCGGATCCCGTCCTCCTGGACGTCGAAGCGCCCGCCCACCTTCCGGAAGGTGTTGAGGAACGTCATCATCTCGGGCTGCGTGGCGCCCTTGACCGTCACGTCGCCGCCGGTGGCCAGCGCAGCGGACGCCCACGAGGCCGTCTCGATGCGGTCGTTGAGGGCGGTGTGGGAGTAGCCCTCGAGGCGGTCCACGCCCTCGATGCGGATCACGCGGTCCGTGTCGACGGAGATGATCGCGCCCATCTTCTGCAGGACGGCGATGAGGTCCATGATCTCGGGCTCGATGGCGGCACCGGTGAGCTCGGTGATGCCCTCCGCGCGCACGGCCGTCAAGAGCAGCTGCTCCGTTGCGCCGACCGACGGGTACGGCAGCGAGATCTTGGTGCCCTGCAGGCGGCGCGGGGCGCGCAGCTGGATGCCGTTCGGCATCTTGTCCACGACGGCGCCGAACTGCCGCAGGATGTCCAGGTGGTAGTTGATCGGCCGGTCGCCGATGCGGCAGCCGCCCAGGTCCGGGATGAACGCCTCACCGAGGCGGTGCAGGAGCGGGCCGCAGAACAGGATCGGGATGCGGCTGGACCCGGCGTGCGCGTCGATGTCCGCCACGTGCGCCGACTCGACGTTCGACGGGTCCAGGTCGAGGATCCCACCGTCCGGGTCCGCCTTCACGTTCACGCCGTGCAGCTCGAGCAGCCCGGTGACGACCGCGACGTCGCGGATCTGCGGGACGTTCCGCAGCACGCTCGCAGACTCCCCCAGCAGGGACGCCACCATCGCCTTCGAGACGAAGTTCTTGGCCCCTCGCACCGTGATGGTGCCCTCGAGCGGGGTCCCGCCGTTGACGTGCAGCAGATCGTTCATGTCGTCGTGTTCGTCCCGTCGTCGCGGATGCAGTGGTCCCAGGATGGTGTGTCCCAGTGCGCCGTCGATCCTGCCTCGCCCGGCACGGTGGTGCCAACACGCGTCGCCGCCGCCTTATTCACGTTCACCACACCTTCACGCTGCGGGCACCCTGCTCGCAGGTCGAGCGATTTCGTATGTCGAGACAAGTGTTCAGGATGCGGACCGCGGGCGTACGGTCCCCGCCCATGACCACCTCCGTCACCTCGGGCGCCCCGAGCACGCCGACGCCGGCCGTCAACTCGCGCGGCCGCGTCATCGTCGCGTCGCTCATCGGCACCTCCATCGAGTTCTACGACTTCTACGCGTACGCGACCGCGGCGTCGCTCGTCTTCCCCGCCCTGTTCTTCCCGAACCAGGACGGCACGACCGCCCTGCTCGCGTCGTTCGCCGCGTTCGGCGTGGCGTTCGTGGCGCGTCCGGTGGGGTCCGTCCTCTTCGGTCACTTCGGCGACCGGGTGGGCCGCAAGACGACGCTGGTCGCGTCGCTCCTCACGATGGGGATCGCGACGGTGGTCATCGGCCTCATCCCCGCCGCGACGAACCCTGGCTGGGCCGTCCTCGCCCCGGTGGTGCTGGTGCTGTGCCGGTTCTGCCAGGGCCTGGGCCTGGGCGGCGAGTGGGGCGGCGCCGCCCTCCTCGCCACGGAGAACGCGCCGGCCGGCAAGCGCGCCGTGTGGGGCACGTTCCCCCAGCTGGGGGCGCCGATCGGCTTCATCCTGGCCAACCTGGTCTTCATCGGCCTCTCCCAGACCCTGTCGGACGCGCAGTTCGCCTCCTGGGGCTGGCGCGTGCCGTTCCTCGCAAGCTCGATCCTCGTGATCGTGGGGCTGTGGGTGCGCCTGCGGCTCATCGAGACGCCGGCGTTCCAGAAGGTCGTCGAGACCGAGGCCGTCGCGAAGGTGCCCGTGGCGGAGGTCTTCCGCACCTCGTGGCGCAAGGTGGCGTCCGGCACCTTCATCATGGTCGCCACGTACGCGCTCTTCTACCTCATGACCACGTTCACCCTGAACTACGGGGTCGCCGCCACGGACCCCACCGACGGCTCCCCCGCCGGGCTCGGCTACGAGAAGATCGACTTCCTGTGGATGCTCATCGTGGGCTGCGTCTTCTTCGGCGTCTTCACGCTGGTGTCGGGGCCGCTCGCCGAGCGCTACGGCCGGCGCCCGATGCTGCTGGTCGTGACCGGGGGCATCGCCGTGTTCGGCCTGCTCTTCGTGCCGCTGTTCGCCGGCGGCACGGTGGGCGTCCAGTCGCTCCTCATCCTCGGCTTCACCCTGATGGGGCTGACGTTCGGCCCGATGGCGGCCCTGCTGCCCGAGCTGTTCCCGGCGAACGTCCGCTACACCGGGGCGTCCGTGGCCTACAACCTCGCGTCGATCCTCGGCGCCGCCGTCGCGCCGTTCATCGCGGTGTGGCTGTGGGAGAAGGCCGGCTCCCCCGTGCTCGTCGGCGTCTACCTCGCCGCGATGGCCGGGGTCACGTTCGTCGCGCTGTGGCTGCAGAAGGAGACCAGGGACGTCGACTTCAGCGGGGACATCTCCGCCTGACCCCCTGAGTGTTGTGGGCGGGCTCTCGTCGCGGTCGAGCGCCCGGCGCCCGGGGAGTGCCAGGGTGGAGCGCCGACATCGTCCGGTGCCGGCACGGTGAGGACCAGGAGACGACGAGATGGCTGACACGAAGGCCGGTTGGTACGACGACGGGTCGGGGACCACCCGCTGGTGGGACGGGAGCCGGTGGACGGACCAGACTCAGCCCCCTCCTCCCTCCGCGGACGGCGGCGGGCTGGTCCAGCGTCTCCAGGCGGAGGCGGTGGCCGGGGCCCAGCCGCGCCCCGTAGCCACCGGGATGAACTACGTCGTCCTGCAGGTGATCCTGAAGGAGAAGATGTGGGGTACCGGGTCCGGGAACCTCACGGAGCTCGAGAAGGCCATCAACGCCCAGGCGGCGCTCGGCTATCGGCTCCACACGATCACGACGGCATCGTCAGGCAGCAGAGGGCTGGGCGGCGGGGACCGCATCCAGGCGACGATGGTCTTCGAGCGCCTCACCTGACCGACCGCCTGTCGTGTGAGCGGGCGTCTGGCCCTGTCTCGACCCCCGAACTGGGCCAGACGCCCGCTCACAGCGTTGCCGGGGCGAGGGAGCCGGTCAGGGATGATGGCCTCATGACGGACATGCCGGAGACGGAGCCGACCGCGCCCGACGCCCCGGAGCTCCCGCCGCGGCTCGCCCTCGCATGGGGCGTCGCGGAGCGGCCGGAGCGGGTGGCGCGCCGCGAGCTCAGCATCGAGCGCATCGTCGAGGCGGCCGTCGAGATCGCCGACGCCGAAGGGCTCGCCGGCGTCTCGATGGCCCGCGTGGCGAAGAGTCTCGGGTTCACCACGATGTCGCTGTACCGGTACGTCACCAGCAAGGACGACCTGCTGCTGCTCATGCAGGAGGTGGCCATCGACGTCGAGTTCCCGCCCGCCCACGAGCCCCCGGACTGGCGCGCCGAGCTGCGCGAATGGGTCCTGTTCACGCTCGCTGTCTTCCGCGCGCACTCCTGGGTGCTCGACATCCCTGTCACCGGCGCGCCCATGACTCCCGCCAACCTGCGGGTCCTCGACGCCGGGCTCCGAGCCCTGCGGACGACCCCGCTCGGCGACGACGAGAAGATCGCGACGATCCTGCTCACCAGCGGGTACGTGCGGAACGCCGCCATCCTCGGCCGGGACCTCGCCCGCGCCGTGGAGGAGGCGGGCGGGGACGACGACGCCCTGGGCTCCGCGTACCGGGACGCCCTGCGCCACCTCGTCGACGAGGTGCGGTTCCCGTACCTGCGCCCGCTGGTGGAGCGCGGCACGTACGTGCCGGCGAGCGGCGACAAGCTCGACGAGCTGGACGACGTCGCCTGGGGTCTCGAGCGGACGCTCGACGGCGTGGGTGCCTATGTCGCGGCACGCGAGGCCGCGGGCGGGCTGGCCGGCCCGGACGACCCGGCGCCCGGGGTCGGCGACGACCCGGCGGTCGTCGAGGCCGTCGCCGTGGCGGGCGCGTACGCCTCGGACGCGAAGGTCAAGAAGGCTGCGGCCCGCCGCAAGGAGGCGGACAAGCGCGTCCGCGAGGCCCAGAAGCGGGTGCGCGAGCTCGAGAAGGCGCTGCGCGACGCCCGCAAGGCCGAGGCCGAGGCCGTCCACGCTGCCGCCGAGCGCGCGAGGCGCTGACCCTGAGCCGCAGGAACACGTAGTAGTGGCGGTTGCACCGGCTGGTTGCTGCCCACGGGGATCGTGGCCTGCGTCGTGCCTGTCGTGGCCACCACCTGATCGCGCTGCACGGTCCCGGCCACCACGGTGCCCTGGTCGGGGGCGACCTCGTCGATGAGGTTCGCCGTGGCCTCGGCCGGGTCCTGCGCGGCGCTGGCGGTGGCCGCACCACCTACCGCTACCAGCCACGGCGACCACACTGGCGGTCAGGGTCTTGGAGTACGTGATTCTCAATTGGCGCTCCTGTGCTGCGCGCCCCCTCAGCGGTGAGCGGGCTCGGACTGACTCCAGCACCTCAGCGCTGCGTTTCTGCCTGGATTGCAGAATCTGCACGCCGACCCCGGGCCGGTGGGCCGGGGTCTCGGCGTCGTGCCCGCTGAGGGCGGGGTCGGCCGCCGGCGGCGTGGACACGTCGGCGGCCCGTGGGCTCCGATGGCAGAATCGGCGCGTGCCAGCCCAGACCCGCACCACCCCCGGACCGGACGAGGACGCGCAGGCCGCGCCGACCCGTGACGAGGTGGAGAGCGCGGCCCGGAAGGCTGCCGACGAGGCCCGCGAGGCCGTCGCGTCGGCGCTGCGGACGGTCGTCGCCGGCGACGTCGACACGAGCTCCCGCCGCCGGGCCGAGTACTCCACCGACGCGTCGAACTACCGCGTCGTGCCCGACGTCGTGGCGTTCCCGCGCAGCTCGCGCGACGTGGAGCGCGGCCTCGAGGTGCTGCGCGAGCTGTCGATCCCGGTGACGGCGCGCGGCGCGGGGACGTCGGTGGCGGGCAACGCGGTGGGCACGGGGGTGGTCCTCGACTTCTCCCGGCACCTGAACCAGGTGGTCGCGGTGGACGCGGAGGCGGGCACCGCGGTCGTCGAGCCCGGCACGGTCATGTCGACCCTGCAGCGCGCGGGCGCCGTCCACGGGCTGCGGTTCGGGCCCGACCCCTCCACGCAGAACCGCGCCACGCTCGGCGGGATGATCGGCAACAACGCCTGCGGCCCGCACGCCGTGGCCTACGGCCGCACCGCGGACAACGTGCTGGAGCTCGACGTCGTCGACGGGCGCGGCCGGCGCTTCACCGCGGGTCGCGGGGACGCGACGTTCGCCGCCGTGCCGGGGCTCGCGGACCTGGTGCGGGAGAACCTCGCGCTCATCCGCACGCAGTTCGGCCGGTTCGGCCGGCAGGTGTCCGGCTACTCGCTGGAGCACCTGCTGCCCGAGAACGGCTCCGACCTCGCCAAGGCGCTGGTGGGCACCGAGGGAACCCTGGTCACCGTGCTCGGCGCGACGCTGCGCATGGTCCCGGTCCCGACGGCGCCCACGCTGGTCGTGCTCGGGTACCCCGACATGCCGTCGGCGGCCGACGACGTCCCGCGGCTGCTGGGCCACCACCCGCTCGCGGTCGAGGGGCTCGACGCCCGGCTGGTCGACGTCGTCCGGCGTGCCAAGGGCGAGGGTGCGGTGCCGGCGCTGCCCGAGGGCGCGGGCTGGCTGATGATCGAGGTCGGCGGCGCGAGCCAGGACGAGGCGAGCGCCCGCGCCGAGGCGATCGTGACGTCGTCGACGGCCCTGTCGTCGCTGGTGCTGCCCGCCGGGCCTGACGCCACGAAGATGTGGCAGATCCGGGCGGACGGGGCGGGCCTCGCTGGCCGCACGCCCGCGGGGGAGCAGGCGTGGCCCGGCTGGGAGGACTCCGCCGTCCCGCCCGAGCGGCTCGGCGCGTACCTGCGCGACCTCGACCAGCTGATGGAGCGCTACGGCGTCGACGGCCTGCCCTACGGACACTTCGGCGACGGGTGCGTGCACCTGCGCATCGACATCCCGATGGAGAGCTCCGGCTCGGTGCTGCGCACGTTCATGACCGACGCCGCCCGGCTCGTGGCGTACCACGGTGGCTCGCTGTCCGGGGAGCACGGGGACGGCCGTGCGCGCTCCGAGCTCCTGCCGCTGATGTACTCGCCGGAGGCGATCCGGCTCATGGAGCAGGTCAAGGCGCTGTTCGACCCTGACGACGTGCTCAACCCGGGCGTCGTCGTGCGCCCCGCGGCCGTGGACGCCGACCTGCGCCGGCCCGCCGCCCGGTCCGTGCCCTCCACGCTGCCGGTAGGGGAGCGGGGCCTCGCCGGGTCCGGGCCGCTGCGCGGCATCTCGAAGAAGACGGGTCACCTCGGGTTCTCGTTCGTGCACGACCATCACGACCTCACGACGGCGGTGCACCGCTGCGTCGGCGTGGGCAAGTGCCGGGCCGACAACCATGCCTCCGGCGGGTTCATGTGCCCCAGCTACCAGGCGACGAAGGACGAGAAGGACGTCACCCGCGGGCGTGCGCGAGTGCTCCAGGAGGCGGTCAACGGCACCCTGGTTGGCGGCCTCACCGCGCCGGAGGTGCGCGAGTCGCTCGACCTGTGCCTGAGCTGCAAGGCCTGCTCGTCGGACTGCCCCGCCGGCGTCGACATGGCGCAGTACAAGTCCGAGGTGCTGCACCGTACGTACAAGGGCAAGCTGCGTCCGGTGGACCACTACGCGCTCGGCTGGCTCCCGCGCTGGGCGCGGCTCGCCGGCGGGATGCCGCGGCTGGTCAACGGGCTGCTCGGCGTGCCGTGGATCGCGAAGACGGTGCTGTGGGCGGGCGGCATGGACACGCGGCGGGAGGTGCCGCAGTTCGCCGAGATCCCGTTCCGCACCTGGTGGAAGCGGGGCTGGGCCTCGCACGGCGTGCCCGGCCTGGGCGCCGGGCAGCGGCCCGGGGACCTGCCCGACGGCGAGCGGCCGAAGGTCGTGCTCTGGGCGGACTCGTTCAGCGACGCCCTCGCGCCGTCCGTGCCGCAGGCCGCGGTGCGCGTCCTGACCGACGCCGGGTACGACGTCGTCGTGCCCTCCCAGCAGGCGTGCTGCGGCCTCACGTGGATCTCGACGGGGCAGCTCGACGGCGCCCGCCGGCGGTTGTCGCAGCTGCTGTCCGTGCTCGGCCCGTACGCGGTGAACGGCATCCCGATCCTCGGGCTGGAGCCGTCGTGCACCGCGGTGCTGCGCTCCGACCTGCTCGACCTCTTCCCGGACGACCCGCGCGCCCGCGCCGTCGCCGACGCCACCCGCACGCTGGCGGAGCTGCTCACCTCACCGGACACCGCCCCGGACGCGGCGTGGCAGGTGCCCGACCTGTCGGACCTGACCGCCGTCGTGCAGCCGCACTGCCACCAGCACGCGGTGATGGGCTTCTCGGCCGACGAGGCACTGCTGCGCGCGGGAGGGGCCGAGGTCAAGGTCCTCGCCGGCTGCTGCGGCCTGGCCGGGAACTTCGGCATGCAGAAGGGCCACTACGACGTGTCGGTGGCCGTCGCGGAGAACGCCCTGCTGCCGGCCCTGCGCGAGCGGGCCGAAGGCACCGAGTACGTCGCCGACGGCTTCTCCTGCCGCACGCAGGCCCTCCAGCTCGAGGGCGTCGAGGGCAAGGCCCTCGTGGAGGTCATCGCCGAGCGCCTCTGACCCCTCCCCGCCGGTGTTGTGGGTACGAAAAGGGCGAGAATTCCCCGAGGAATTCTCGCCCTTTCCGTACCCACAACACCGTCAGGGGCGGGTGAGGGCGAGGACGCCGGAGCGGGCGGGCTCGGGGAGCTCGGGGACGAGCACGACGAGCGACCGCAGCAGCAGGTGCTCGAGCTCCTCGCGCGCGAGGCCGCTGCCGCCGAGCCAGGCGGCGGTGACGTTCTCGACCAGCGCCACCCACCCCTGCGCCAGGAGCCGCAGCCGGTCGCTGGGGGTGAAGCCGATGGTCCCGGCGGTCGTCGTCATGCGCCCGACCAGCGCGGAGCGCACCCGCTCCAGTGCGGCTTCCGTGACGCCGTCGTCGGCGAGCGCGCCGCGCCAGATGTCCTCCCACACGCGCCGGTGCGCCGTGACCGAGCCCAGGAACAGCGACATCGCGTGCGCCGGGCGGTCGGCGAGGGGACGATCGTCGGGTGCCAGCAGGGTCTGCTCCAGGTCGGACACCGCCTCCAGCGCCACCGCGCGCCGGAGCTGCACCGTCGACCCGAAGTAGTGGAAGACCAGCGCCTTCGACGCCCCGGCGCGCGCGCCGACCGAGGCCGGGGTGATCGCGTCGAGCCCGTCCTCCGCGGCGGCCTCGGCGGCCGCGGCCAACAGCTCGCGGCGCCGGTCGGAGGGCTCGCGGCGGGTCCGGGAGCGCGGGGTGGCGGAGGTCATGGCCCCAGTTGTACGGCGTTATTGACCACTAGTCAACACCGGCCGTACAGTTGTTGATCGCAGGTCAACAGTGCGTCGCGAGCGGCGGGACAGGAGCAGGGGTGCAGATCACGCTGAGCGGGGTACGGGTCGAGGGACGGCGCGACCCGATGCTGGAGGCCACCGACCTCACGTGGTCCACGGGGGAGTGCCTGCTCGTGGCCGGCGAGCCCGGGCACGGGCACACCGCCCTCGCGCTCGTCGCGACGGGCCGGTTCGCGCCGTCGTCCGGGGCCGTGCGCCTCGACGGCGCCGACGTGCCGCCGTCCGCCCTGCGCGCCCGCACCGCCGTCGTCGACGTCCCCGGCATCAGCGAGCCCGACGACGCCCTCACCCTGGCGGACGTCGTGGCGGAAGGGCTCGCGCTGGCCGGCCGGCGCTCGCTGCCGCGCGACGTCTCGCGGTGGCTGGACGAGCGCGACCTGACGCCCGACCGCGGTCGCCGCGTCGACCAGCTGGCCGGCGGCGTGCGCACCGCGGTGCTCGCGGCCCTCGCCGCGGAGGACCCGGACGTGCGGTTCGTCGTCCTCACGCTGCCGGACCGGCACGGCGGCGAGCCGGCCGTCTGGTGGGAGACGGCCCGCACGCTCGCCGCGTCCGGCCTCGGGGTGCTGGTGCAGTGCACGCGCTCGTCGGCCCGCGACCTGGGCGTCGACCTCCCGCCGGCGCGCGGGGCCACGCTGCACGAGCCGCCGCAGGTCGTGCGGCGCGAGACCCCTGGCGCGCCGGGGGAGAGCGACGCGACCCTCGTGCTGCCGCCCGCGCCTGTCGTCGAGCCGGAGCACGAGCCGGAGCCGGAGCGCGAGCCGGAACCGGCGCCCGAGCCCGAGACCGAGGTGGAGGACGAGCTGGAGCCGTCCCCGGAGGCGGAGCCCCGCGCGGAGGAGGACGTCGACGAGCCGGTCGTCGTCGACCCGCCCGACGTCGAGCCGCCCGGCACGCCCGTCCACGACACACCTATCCACGACACGCCCATCCACGACACGTTGGCCGCGTCGTCCGACGACCCGCAGGAGGAGACCCGATGACCGCGGTCCGGCTGGCCCTGTCCGAGCTGCGCCGCCTCGCCGCCGGGCGGCTCCCCAAGCTCGCCATCCTCGCGATGGCGCTGATCCCCACGCTGTACGCGGGGCTCTACCTCTTCGCCAACCACGACCCGTACGGGCAGCTCGACCAGGTGCCGGCAGCCGTCGTCGTGCAGGACGAAGGGACCACGACGACCGACGCGGAGACCGGGAAGACGACGGAGCGGCACTTCGGCCGCGACGTCGCGGACCAGCTGCTCGACGACGGCGGGTTCGGCTGGGTCGAGACGTCGCAGGCGGACGCGGAGGCGGGCGTCCGCTCGGGCCGCTACGACGCGGCGCTCATCATCGGGCCGACGTTCTCCGCCGACCTCGCGTCGGCCGGCGAGTTCGAGCCGCAGCAGGCCAGCCTCACGCTCATCACGAACGACGCGAACAACTACCTCGCGGGGACGATCTCGGACACGATCGTCGGGAAGGTGCGCGACTCCATCGCGGAAGAGGTCGGCACGGAGGCGGCCGACTCGTTCCTGCGCGGGTTCGCGTCCATCCACACGAACCTCGCCGACGCGGTGGACGGCGCGAAGCAGCTGGTCACGGGCGCCACGAAGCTCGACGACGGCCTCGCCGACGCGGACGACGGCGCGCACACCCTCGCCGACGGGGCGGCACAGGCGGCGGCCGGCGCCGCGACCCTGGACGGCAAGGTCGGGACGCTCGCCGACGCCGTCGGGCAGCTCGACGACGGGGCCGGACAGCTCGCGTCCGGCCTCGGTGAGCTGGAGGACAGGACCGCCGCCCTGCCCGCGCAGACGAAGAAGCTGGCGGACGGCACCGCGCAGGTCGCCGACGGCAACGCGCAGGTGGCGCAGTACGGCCGCGAGGCCGCGGACGCCGCCGGGCAGGTGCTGCCCACCCTCGACACGGCGCGCTCGGACGCGGCCGACACCCTCGACCAGGGGCGCGCGGACCTGGCGACGCAGCTCGACGCGCTGTGCGCGGCGCTCCCCGACGACGGGGCCGAGGCCACGGACGTCGCGGCGCAGTGCGCGCAGCTGCGGTCCGACGTGCTCGACCGTCTCGACACGGCGCGCACGGACGTCGACGACGCCCTCGACACGCAGCGGCAGGACGTCCAGGCGGCGACGGCGAAGGTCGAGGGGGCGTCGGCACAGCTCGACCAGCTCGCCGACGGCTCCCGGCAGGTCGCCGACGGTGCGGCCACGCTGGCGGGTGCGACGCCGCAGCTCACCGCGGGCATCGCGTCCGCGGCCGACGGCGCGGACCGGCTCGCCGACGGGACCGGGCGACTCGCGGCGGCCACGCCCGCGCTCGTCGACGGCGTGCACCGTCTCGCGGACGGGACCGGGCAGGTGTCGGACGGCGCCGCCGAGCTCGCGGCCGGCACGACGAGGCTCGCGGCCGGCTCCGGGGAGCTGAAGAGCGGCACCCAGCAGCTGCGGGACGGGCTCGTCGAAGGACTCGGCAAGGTCCCCGACCTCGACGACCAGACCCGCGAGGACACGGCGTCCACCATCGGCAACCCGCTGGAGGTGCGCAACGACTCGCTGTCGTCGGCGGGCACCTACGGCGCCGGGCTCGCGCCGTTCTTCCTGTCGCTCGCCACGTGGATCGGCGCGTACGTGCTGTTCCTGCTCGTGCGACCGCTGTCGACGCGGGCGCTCGCGGCGGGCCGGTCGGCGCTGGCGACGGCGCTGGGCGGGTGGGTGACGCCGGCCGCGATCGGCGTCGTGCAGGTGGCGGCGATGTTCGCGGTGACGAAGTTCGCGCTGGACATCCAGCCCTCCTACGGCCTGTTCACGGCCCTGTTCCTCGTGCTCGTCTCGGCGACGTTCGTCGCGGTGCTGCAGGCGCTCAACGTGTGGCTCGGCGCGGCGGGGCAGTTCCTGGGGCTGGTGCTCATGCTGGTGCAGCTGGTGACCGCGGGCGGCACGTTCCCGTGGCAGACCATCCCGCAGCCGCTCAAGGCGATGCACCAGTTCATGCCGATGACCTACGCCGTCGAGGGCCTGCGTCAGCTGTTGTACGGCGGCAACCTCGCGACCGTCACGCGTGACGTCACGGTGCTGCTCGGCGTCCTCGTCGTCGCGCTGGGCCTGACGACCCTGGCCGCCCGCCGGCAACGGGTGTGGACGGTGACCAAGCTGCAGCCGGAGCTCGTCCTCTGACGACCGTTCATCGCCGAACAGGTGGTTGCGCACGCTCTGGACGACGAGAACGTGCGCAACCACCTGTTCGGCACCGGGCGGTGCAGGATGGGCCCGTGGAGTTCCAGGACGTGGTGCGACGACGGCGGATGGTGCGACGGTTCACGGACGAGCCGGTGGCGCCCGAGACGGTGGACCGGCTGGTGCGGAACGCCGTGCGGGCACCCAGCGCAGGGTTCTCTCAGGGGTGGTCGTTCCTGGTGCTCACCGAGCCGGAGGACCGCGAGCGGTTCTGGACCGCGACGACGCCCGCGTCGTCGGACCGCGACATGTCGGGCTGGCTCGCGGGGATGCGCACCGCGCCGGTCCTGGTCGTCGCGCTGTGCTCGAAGGACGCCTACCTGGGCCGGTACGCGGAGGCGGACAAGGGCTGGACCGACCGTGACGAGGCGCGCTGGCCGGTGCCGTACTGGCACGTCGACGCGGGGATGGCGTCCCTGCTCATGCTCCAGACGGCCGTCGACGAGGGCCTGGGCGCGTGCTTCTTCGGCATCGGCGCGGGCGAGATGCCGGCCTTCCGCGAGGCGTTCGGCGTCCCGGGAACCTGGATCCAGACCGGCGTCGTCGCCGTGGGCCACGCGGCGGGCGGCGGCGCGCAGGGCTCGCCCGCGCGGCGGCGCCGCAAGCCGCTGGAGGACGTCGTGCACCGCGGACGATGGTGAGCGCCCACGGTCAGGGGCGCACGGACCGCACTGCCGCTGCGAGCCCGGCCACGGCCTCGCCGAGGCGTGCGTCGGCGAGGTTGCCGTACCCCACGACGAGGGCCTCGACGGGGGCGCCGGGCAGCGCAGCGGCCGTGACGCGGTAGCGGCGGACGTCGGCGACGGCCACGTCGCGCGCGGCGGCGGCCCGCACGACGGCGGTGGCCGCGACGCCGTCGGGCAGGCCGAGGACGATGTGCAGGCCCGCCGCCAGGCCGGTCACCGGCAGCCCCGGCAGGGCGGTCCCGAGCGCGTCGAGCAGGGCGGCGCGGCGCCGGCGGAACCGCCCGCGCGCGGCCCGCAGGTGCCGCTCGTAGCCCCCGTCGGACAGGAACCGCGCCAGGGCGAGCTGGTCGATCGTCGACGGTGCAGGGCCGCCGGACAGGGCGCCGAGGCGCTCGCGCCACCGGGGCGGCAGCACCAGCCAGCCGAGCCCGAACGCGGGCGAGACGGTCTTGCTCAGCGACCCGACCAGCGCCACCCGGCCCGGGTCGTGCCCCTGCAGGGCGGCGACCGGCCGCCGGTCGTAGCGGAACTCGGCGTCGTAGTCGTCCTCGATCACGAGGCCGTCGGCGGCACGCGCCCACGACACGAGCGCGTCCCGGCGCTCGGGCGCGAGCGCCACGCCGGTGGGGAACTGGTGCGCAGGGGTCACCAGGGCGGCCCGGGCGCCGGTGCGTCCGGCGGCCGCGACGAGCGCGTCCACGGCCACCCCGCGCGCGTCGACCGGGACCGGGACGGGGACGAGGCCGCCGTCGCGGGCGACGTCGCGCAGCCGCCCCCAGCTCGGGTCCTCGACCAGCAGCGTGCGGTGGCCGGCGGCCCGCAGGGCCCGGACGAGCCGCGCCATGCCGTCGGTCGCGCCGTGCGTCACCAGGACGTCGGCGGGGCCGGCGCCGGTGGAGCGCGCCCGCGCCAGGTAGGCGGCCAGGGCTGCGCGCGTGCCCGGGTGGCCCGCCGGGTCCGGCGCGCCGAGGTCGGCGTCGGGCGCGTCGGCGAGCGCGTCGCGCACCGCCCGGAGCCACGCGGCGCGCGGCACGTGCCGCAGGTCCGGCACGCCGGGCGCCAGGTCCAGGCGCAGGCGGGCCGCGGGGGCGGCGGACGTCGTCGCGCCGGTCGGCGCGGCACGAGCGGCACCGGGGGCGATCCGCGTCCCGGACCCGACGCGCGCCTCGCAGAACCCCTCCGCGACGAGCTGCCCGTAGACCTCCGTCACGACCCACCGGGACACGCCCAGCGTCTCGGCGAGGGCTCGGCTCGGCGGCAGGGCCGCGCCGGCCGGGACGCGACCGGCGTGGACGGCGTCGCGCACCGCCCGCTCGAGCCGCGCGACCAGGGGCGCGCCGTCGTCGCCGAGATCGAGCACGGTGTCCCACGCCAGGCGAGGATTGGTCTGGCCAGAGGGCATGGCATTGGACGGTACACCCAGACCGATCGACTCCTAGCGTCAGTCGTGTCAGCCGGCGGACCACGCCGGCGCCCACGGACAGGAGCACCCATGCGCTACCGCACGATCGGCGACGGCACCACCTCGTTCGAGGTCAGCACGCTCTGCCTCGGCACGATGTACTTCGGCACCCGGACGGACGAGGAGACGTCCCGCGCGATCCTCGACCGCTTCGTCGAGGCCGGCGGCACGTTCCTCGACACCGCCAACAACTACAACGGCTGGGGCGGCGGGCACGGCCGCGACAGCGAGGACGTCATCGGGCGCTGGCTGGCCGACCGGGGGAACCGCGACCAGCTGCGCCTCGCGACGAAGGTCGGCGCCGCCAAGAAGGACCCGAACCTGCCGCTGCAGAACGTCGAGCCCACCAACTTCCAGGGCCTGGGGGCGGAGACGATCGCGTGGGAGGCGCGCGAGAGCCTGCGGCACCTGGGCGTGGACCACCTCGACGCCTACTACGGGCACGTCGACGACTACGGCACCCCGCTCGCCGAGACCGTCGGAGCGTTCGGGAAGCTCCAGGCCGAGGGGCTGGTCGGGATCGCGGGCATCTCCAACGTCGCGCTGCACCGCGTGGTCGAGGCTCGCGAGGAGGCCCGGCGTCAGGGCGTCGCGCCGTACGGCCTCGTGCAGCAGCAGCTCACCTACCCCTACCCGCGCCCGGACGTCGGCCGGCACAACTGGGCGTCGTACGAGCTGCTCGACTACGCCCGCGCGTCGTCCGAGGCGGGCAGCCCGCTCGCCGTGGTCGCCTACTCGCCGCTCATGCAGGGCGCGCTCGTGCGCGACGACAAGCCGCTGTGGGACGGCTTCGACCACCCGACCACCCACGAGCGCCTGCGCGTGCTGCGCGAGGTCGCGGCCGAGCTCGGCGCCACCCCGAACCAGGTGGTGCTCGCGTGGCTGCTCGGCGGCGACGTGCCGGTGGTGCCGATCGTCGGGGCGAGCAGCCTGGCCCAGCTCGAGGAGATCCTCGGCGCCGCCGACCTCGACCTGGACGACGACGCCCGCGCCCGCCTCGACGCGGTGTGAGGGCTACTCCAGCCACTCGGTGACGATCCTGTCGCTGGCGTGGATGTGCACCCCCTCGTAGAGCTCCGGCCCGATCACGGTGAACTTGTGCGGCACCTGGGCCGGGGCCACGAGGATCTGTCCGCCCACGGCGACCACCTCGTCGTCGCCCACGTGGAAGAGGGCCCGTCCGGACCGGATGACGAAGGTCTCGGGATACGGGTGCCGGTGCAGCCGGGGGCCGGCGCCGTCGCGGTCGGTGCGCGAGAAGATCACCGACGCGCCGGAGCCGTGGAGGTAGCCCTCGAAGTTCTTGCCCGGCAGGGCGGACTGCTCGATCAGCTCGATGCTCATGGTCGGTGGACCGCGCGGACGTGCCGGACTCACCGGTCCACGGGCGGGCGGTCCCGGCACGGCGGGGCCCTCAGGGCAGGGGGAGGTCGAGGCCCCGGCGCAGCCGGTCGCGCACGGCGCGGGGCAGCTCGCTCCAGTCGTCCACGGTGTCGAGGTCGACGGCGGTGCCGGTGCGTCGCACGACGACCGGGCGCAGCCCCGCCCGGGCCGCCTCCTCGACGTGCGCCGCGCGCGAGCCCTCCCCGAAGCGGAAGGTGAACGGCACGTCGGCGGGCAGCGCGAGCAGGTTGGTGCCGGCCAGGTGCCGGTCCGTCGCGACGACACCGGTCGCGCCGTCGGCGGCCGCGGCGAGCAGCGCCTCGACGTCGTCCGGCGCGAGCAGGGGCAGGTCGGCGTGCGCGACCAGCAGGCGGGCGGCCCCGCGCTCGACGGCCGTCTCCCGACCGACGTCGAGCGCCGCGTTGAGGCCCGGGCGGTCCGGTGGCTGCGCGACGACCTCGACGTCCGGGGCGACGGGCGCGGCAGTTCCGGTGCCGCGCGGCAGTCTCAGCTGCCGTTCTGAACCCGAGCTGCCGCCTTGATCCGGGAGGCCGAGCGTCTCGCGGGCGAACACCGCGTCGGCGGTCACCACGAGCACTCCGTCGACGCCCGCGGACGCGCGCAGGACGGCGACGACGTGACGTGCCAGCGCCGCCACGAGGCGGCGGCGGGCTGCGGGGTCGAGCGCGGCCGCCAGCCGGGACTTCCCCGAGACGCCGTCGCGCAGGGGGACGACGGCGACCGCGCCGCCCTGTCCTGTGGAGGGTGCCGTCATCCGAGGGCGAGCAGCTCGCGGGCCAGGCGCTCGCGCCCGGGTGCCCCGCCCATGATGGTGTCGGTGACGAGCACCTCGACACCCAGGTCGCGGATCGGGTCCGCGAGGCCGGCGTCGGCGTCGTCGACGACCATGACGTCGACCAGGTCCGCGTAGAGCCGGGCCACGCCCAGGGCCGACACCTCGTGCCCGAGCGTCTCCAGGATCTGCGCCGCGGGCCCCTTGATGGCGTGGCCGCCGACGATCGGGCTCACCGCGACCCGTCGCGCCGGCGACGCCAGCACGGCGTCCCGCACCCCGGGGACGGCCAGCACCGGCTCCACCGACAGGAACGGGTTGGACGGCGCGACGACGAGGAGGTCGGCGTCCGTGAGCGCGTCGAGCACGCCCGGAGCGGGTCGCGCCGTCGTCACGCCGTCGAGCTCGATCCCGAGCACCGCGTCGGCGTGCTGCCGGCGCACGAAGTACTCCTGGAACGCGACGCGGCCCGACGGCGTCTCGACGAGCGTGCGCAGGCGGTCGTCGGTGACGGGCAGCAGGCGTGCCCGCACCCCCAGGGCGGCGGCGAGGCGGGCCGTGACCGCGCCGAGCGGCTGGCCCTCGCGCAGGGCAGCCGTCCGCACGACGTGCGTCGCCAGGTCGCGGTCGCCCAGCGTGAACCACGTGTCCTCGCCGAGGCGCGCGAGCTGGTCGAGGGTCGTGTACGTCTCGTCGGTCAGCCCCCAGCCGCGGGTCTCGTCGTTCAGCCCGGCCAGGGTGTACATGACGGTGTCGACGTCGGGGGAGACCAGCAGCCCGTGCCGTTCGGTGTCGTCCCCGACGTTCACCACGACGGTGAGGCCGCCGTCCGCGGTCGGGGCGCCGCCGTCGGGCAGCGCGAGGGCGAGGCCGTGCGCCAGGCGGGCGCCGCCGACGCCGCCGGCGAGAAGAGTGACGCGTGTGCTCACGTCACGAGCCTACGGTTCCCGGGCCGGCGCTCGGCACCCACAATGGGACGCATGGCCGTCTTCGCTTTCTCCGTCGCCCCGCTCGGCGCGGGCGAGTCCGTGGCGGACTCCGTCGCCGCCGCCGTCCGTATCGTCCGTGAGTCCGGGCTGCCGACCCGCACCACCGCGATGTTCACCGAGATCGAGGGGGACTGGGACGAGGTGATGCCGGTGATCCAGCGCGCCACGGAGGCGGTGGGTGCGGGCGGCCACCGCGTGTCGCTGGTGATCAAGGCGGATATCCGCCCCGGCTACACCGGGCAGCTCGACGCGAAGGTCGCACGGGTCGAGGAGCGCCTGGCGGACGACGGCGGCGCGGGGCACGCGTAGCCGGACGACGGGTCGTCGCGCTCCGTCAGGTGGCAGCGCGCACCTGAGAGCCTGCTGTGTTGCGGGCCACGTCCTGGGGGGTCGTAGGCTGTGCCCGGGATCCGGCCGCCCGGGCCGTGATCCGAGCCAGGAGTGGTCTGCATGCCCCTGTTCGAGGTCGACGCCCAACGGCCCCTCCTCGTCCAGTCCGACCGGTCGCCCGCCGCAACGGCCCAGGGCGTCGGCACCACCGCGCACCGGGTGGTGGACAGTCACATCGACGGTCTGCTCGGCGAGCAGATCTTCCCCGTCAGCCCCGGCGTGGGCCCGGACGAGCCGCACCTGCTCGCCCTCGACGCCACCGGCTCGCCGGTCGTCGTGGAGCTGGTCGCGGACCTCGACCGCGCCGCGCTCACCCGCGCGCTCGACCACGCGGGGGCCGCCGGACGCCTGACCCGTGGCGCGCTCGCCGAGCGGTACCACGGCGGCCCCGCAGCCTTCCATCGTGACGTCGCGGCGTTCTACGACAGCGTGCCGATCACCCGCTCGCAGCCCGGCCGCAGCAGCGCGCGCCTCATCGTCATCTGCCAGGAGGCGAGCGAGGAGATCCTCAACGCCGTCGACTTCCTGCGCCAGCCGACGATGCCGGTCGAGGTGCTGAAGATGGGCGTGGTGCACAGCGCCGACGGCCGCCGGTTCGTGGACGTGTCGCCGCTGGTGATCCACCCGGCCTCGGCGCCGACCGCCCCGAGCCTGTCGGCGCCTCCCGGCGCCCGGCCCGGCGTCGGCGGCCCGGCCACCGACGCCGTGAGCCCGGGTGCGCGGCCGGCCGAGCCGGTGCCGGGGGTGGACCCGGAGACCTTCGCGGAAGGGGTCGCCGTCGGTCTCGCCCTCAACGGCAAGATGCCCGCGGCCGTGCAGCCGCCGCGTGACCACGCGGACGCGACGCCCCCCACCCGCACGCGCCGCCGGGCCGCGCGACCGCGGTCCACCGAGGCCGGTGCCGACGTGGACGTGCCCAGCGGGCCTCTGCCCGTGCCCGCGCCGGCTCCTGCCCCGCCCGCGGAGCCCGAGGACCTGGACACGACGCTCGAGCGGCTCCCGCTCCCGCTCGCCGAGCGTCGGCGGGCCGTGGCGGACACCCCGCCCCCGCCGCCGCGTCGCCGTTCGCGGTCCGACCGCTTCACCTCGCGGCCCGAGCCGGAGGGCACCGGTCTGCCGACCGACCGGGCGGAGCTGGGCCGGGCGTTCGCCGAGGTGGCCGCCCCCCACTTCGACCTGCCGGTGCCCGAACCGCGGTGGTCCGGCGTCGAGGACGACCTTCCGCGCCTGCAGGTGCCGCCGCTCGAGCCGCCGCGGCTGCGCACCCCGCCGACGGACCCGCTCGACGACGCCTGGTCTCCGGCACCGCGGGACGCGGGGTACGACCCGCTGACGTCACCGGTACCGCCGGAACCGTGGTCGCCGGCTCCCGTGCCCGAGCGTCACGCCTGGGCGCCGGAGCCGGAGCAACGGTCCTGGGCGGCGGAGCAGCGCCCGTGGGAGCCGGAGCCGGAGCCGGAGCAGCAGGCGTGGGCGCCGCCGCCGGGCGCCGACGAGGTGGACACCGACCTCGTCGCGCTGGCCCGCACGCTGGTGCACCCGACGACGATCGTCTGGTCGCGTCCCCGGCGCCGCCAGTACTTCGAGGCGGTGCTGCACCAGGACGGCGCGATCGAGCTCGCGGACGGCTCCCGCTACTGGCACCCCGACCACGCGGCGTCCGCCGCGTCGGGCTCGCCGACCGCCGACGGGTGGAGCGTGTGGCGCCTCGGCGCCGAGGGCCCCACGCTCACCGACGCGTACCGCCACCGCTTCGCCTGAGCTGTGAGCGGGCGTTTGGCCCTGTTTCGTCGAGAAAC